>JARRKE010000032.1 GCA_037388465.1 Gammaproteobacteria bacterium | reverse complement strand
CCGTCTTCGACGCCGTCGATGGCCAGCAGGCGGTGGTTGAGATCGCCGAGCGCGGCGCGCTTGCCGGCGATGTTCACCAGGTCCGCCTTGCGTCCCAGCCACTCGAACCGCCCGTCCTCGTGCAGGGCGATGCGGTCCGCCATGGCCTGCGGGGTCTCCAGCTGCGGCCCGTGCAGCAGCCAGTCGTCCGATGCCTCGACCGGGATGATGGACATGCCTTCGTGCAACTGCCACAGCCGCTCGCGCGCGGTACGGCGCCGGGCCACCGCACCGGTCTCGCTGCTGCCGTAGATTTCGTACACCGGACAATCGAACGCATCTTCGCTCTGCTGAGCCAGCTCGCTGGCCAGCGGAGCGGTCGAGGAAATCACGAAGTCCGTTCCGGCCCATTCGAGACCCGCCGCCGCACAGGCACGCAGATGCACCGGCGTGGTGATGAGCACCCGCGGTGCGGCCACCTGCTCCAGCGCGGCCCGCACGTCTTCCGGATAAAAGGGCCGACCGGCATGCACCGTGCTGGGCCCCAGCAGCGGGTAGAGAATGGTGAATTCCAGGCCGAACATATGCTGCGGCGGCACCGTGGCCACCAGATGGTGACGGCCGTTGTCCAGGCCGAAACGGCGCATGCCGATGCGGATGCCCGCCGCCAGCCGTCCCCAGGACTTGGCGTTGGGCTGCGCCTTGCCGGTGCTGCCCGAGGTGAACAGCACCACCGCAGACTGGGCGGCATCGATCTGTGGCACGGGGCCCGCATCCGGGGTCACCTCTTCGAGCCGCAGGCGATGCTGGGGATGCTGCAGCCCCTCCACCTCCCGGTCGGTCAGACACCAGGCACCGTATTCGAGCGCGGCGAACCCCACCATGAAGTGATAACGGTCGGCGCACAGATTCACCGCGCAGCGCCCCTCGGGCAGGGCACGGGCCACCCGCCGGGCCTGGGCCAGGAATTCGCCCCGGCTGACATAGCGTCCGTCATGCCACAACAACGGGGCCTGCGGGTCGGCGATCTGCATCAGCGGCAGCCGGCCCGCGATCGTCGCTGACGGCGGCTCTGTACGCCGTTGCCTGAGCAGTTCCAGCAGGACCGCGCGGGGCAGCTTGCCGGTGGCATTGCGCGGCAGGCTGTCGACCTTGGCCAGGGGGCGCGGCAAAAACACCGGGTCGAGGCTGCGCCCCAGGGCTTTCAGAATGTCGGCCTCGCTGAGTCCGGGCGCCACGGCCAGGGCGGCCAGGCGGACGCCGTCGTCGTCCGGCAGTACGAAGACCCCGTCCTCGACGCCGTCGATGGCCAGCAGGCGATGGTTGAGCTCTCCCAGCGCAGCCCGCTTGCCGGCGATGTTCACCAGATCGGCCTTGCGTCCGAGCAGTTCGAAACGCCCGCCCGCGGCGATACGAATATAGTCGGCCAGCGGCTGCGGGGTCGGCAGGTAATCTGCCTCGACACACGCTTCGTCGCCGTCCTGGGTCAGCTTCAATCCATCGTACAGTTGCCAGGCGGAATCCGTGAGGGTACGGCGGCTGGCGATGGCGCCCGCCTCGCTGCAACCATAGATCTCGTACAGGGGGCAGCCGAAGCTCTGCTCCACCGCCTGCGCCAGATCCTCCGCCAGCGGCGCAGTCGCGGAAATGATGTAGTCCATCTCGGGCCAGTCCAGCGCCGCGCCCGCGCAGGCGCGCAAATGCACCGGCGTGGTCACCAGCACGCGCGGCGCCGGCTGGCCGGCCAGGGCGGCCCGGACATCCTCGGGATAAAACGGCCGTCCGGCGTGCACCGTACAGGCGCCGAGCAGCGCGTACAGCACCGTGGATTCGAGCCCGTAGGAATGCTGGGCCGGCACGGTGGCGACGATGTGGCGCGGGGTCTGCATCAGTCCGAAGCGCTGCAAGGCCACCTCGGTGCCGGCGACCAGCTGGCCCCAGCTCTTGGGATAGGGCTGGGCCTTGCCGGTGCTGCCGGAGGTGAACAGCACGGCCGCGATCTGTTCCGCCGAGATTTCCGGCACCGGTCCGTCCCATACCCCGGCTTCGCCGAAGTCGAGTTGGGCGGGCGGCTCGGCCAGGCTGTCCAGAACCTGATCGGCCAGGCAGTAGGCGTCGTATTCGCGGGCGATCTCATCGATCACCTGGGGGGCGTGACTGGGGGGCAGCAGGCCGGTCTGCCCGCGCAGCAGCAGCGCGCCGAAGGCCACCATGAAATGGTAGCGATCGACACACAGGTTCACCGCATAGCGGTTGTCGGGCAGGCGTGCGGCGGCGGCCCGTACGTGAGCCAGATACTCACCCCGGGAGACGAATCGCCCGCCGTACCAGGCGAGCGGCGCGTCCAGCCGCGGCGCGTTGAGCAGGGGCAGGCACGTCACGTCAGAAAAACTTGCCGGTAATCGATCCGGGCCAGGGCGCGCAGCGTGTCACGCAGCCCCGATTGGGGTTCCCCGCGCAATACCAGGCGGCGCAATCCCAATTCGACCACGAAGAAGATCACCAGCAACAGGTAGTTGAGAAAATTGGTAAACAGCGACCAGACCTCGAGCGGCGCGTAGGCGGCCAGGCCGGCGGACAGCAGCGCCATGGCGGCCGCGAACCACATCCACGCCCAGCTTACGCGGCGGGTATAGCGCAACACGTGAGGCGCCCGGTCGGGGCGCACCTGGAGCGCGATCTGGGTGATGAGATCGGTATGGCCGGGCATCAGCGAACGGGCGAAGAACAACGCCACCGCGGCATTCATGGCCACCGGCGGCAGGAACAGGGTGCCGTGCAGCCCGGCGAACTCGAACATCGCCAGCGTGGCGAGAATATAAATAGCGAGAAAGATCAGACTGTTGCGGTTGCGCACCACCACGGCGCGCATCAGGCTGATGGCCAGCAGCGTGACCAGCAGCAGGGTGGCCGGAAGCGGGTAGCCATAAATTACGCTGAGATGGACGGTCAGGGGATATGCCACCAACAGCAACGGCCAGAGACGCATCGCGGCTACCCGTCAGGTGACCCGGTTTTGCTCGATGTGCTGGCTCAGGGCGCGCAGGGAGGCGAAGATCTGCTGATTCTGGCTGTCGTCGGACTTGAGCTGAAAGCCGTAACGCTTGGAAATGGCCAGCGCCAGCTCGAGCGCATCGATGGAATCCAACCCCAGTCCCTCGCGGAACAGCGGCTGCACCGGGTCGATCTCGTCAACGCCGACTTCTTCAAGATTGAGCGTGTTCACGATCAGTGCTGCGACTTCACGCTCCAGCCCGGACATCTCGGCCATGCTTCCCCCTAAAGCGACAACAGGTAATAAATAGGTGAATTGGACAATTAGCAATCAATCCGAAAAATAGTACCATACCACCTCACTTGAAGGGGCTTAGGGCTCAACTGCCTGAGAGACACAATACAGTTCCGGCAGCGACCCCATGCAGTAACCACACACTAACGTGCATAACATCCTCGTCGTCTATTACTCCCAGTCCGGTCAGCTCGAACGTGTGGCGCGCAACGTCGTCGCCCCGCTGGAGGCTGCCGAAGATGTCCAGGTCGACTATCTGCGCCTTGAGCCGGACCCGCCCTATCCGTTCCCGTGGGGGTTTTTCACCTTCCTCGACGCGTTTCCGGAATCGGTTTATCTCGATCCACCGGCGCTGCGCCCCTTCGGCCTGAAGCCGGATGTCCGCTACGATGCGATCATCCTCGCCTACACCGTCTGGTACCTCTCGCCCGCCCCGCCGATCACCGGTTTCCTCAAATCCGAGCAAGGCCGCCGGCTGCTCAAGGACACCCCGGTCATCACCGTCACCGCCTGCCGCAACATGTGGCTGATGGCCCACGAACACGTCAAACAACTGCTCGCCGATGCCGGCGCACGCCACTGCGATCATGCGGCGCTGATCGACCAGGGCAACAGTCTGGCCACCTTCTTCACCACCCCGCGCTGGATGCTCACCGCCAAGCAGGATCGCTGGCTGGGCGTCTTCCCGCGTGCCGGGGTCAGCGAACAGGACATCGCCGCGACCAGCCGCTTCGGCCGCGCCATGCTCGCCGCCCTGCGCAATGGCGAGCTGGACGGCAGCCGGCCCGTGCTGACCGGGCTCGGCGCCGTGCGCATGGACGACCGCCTGCTGGCCAGCGAGCGCATCGCCCGCCGCTCGTTCCTCATCTGGGGCCGTCTGCTGCGCCGCCTCGGCGGCCCGGGCAGCGCCAGGCGCAAACCGGTGCTGGTCATTTATGTCGTGTTCCTGGTGACCATGCTGCTGGTCGTGGTACCGCCCAGCATGCTCATCCGCACCCTGCTGCGCCCCTTCGCGCGCGAGCGCATCGCCCGCGAACGCAGCTATTTCGAACAGCCCTCGGGTTCCGGCACCGAGCGCATCAACGAATTTTCCGCATGACCCAAACCGCCTACATCAACCGCATTGCGGCCTTTCTGCCGGGCGAGCCGGTGGACAACGACCATATGGAAGGCGTGCTTGGCATGATCGGCGGACGCCCCTCGCGGGCCCGGCGCCTGATCCTGCGCCGCAACGGCATCAAGCAGCGTTATTACGTACTCGATCCGGAAACCGGCCGGCCGCGCTGGTCCAACGCCGAACTCACCGCCGAGGCGGTGCGCAAGCTGGCGGGCGACGGCTTCGAGCTCGGCGACATCGGCGCCCTGGCCTGCGGCACCTCGTCCGCCGACCAGCTCGCGCCGGGGCACGGGGTGATGGTGCACGGGGAGCTCGGCAATCCCGGCTGCGAGGTGGTATCGCTGGCGGGCATCTGCGTCTCCGGCGTGGCCGCACTCAAATACGCCTGGATGAGCGTCATCGCCGGACAGCACGCCAGCACGGTGGCCACCGGCTCGGAGAACACCTCCACCTACATGACGGCGCAGAACTTCGCCATGGAAAACGAGGCGCGGGTCCAGGCGCTGGAGGAAAACCCCGAGATCGCCTTCGAGAAGGATTTCCTGCGCTGGATGCTTTCCGACGGGGCCGGCGCCATCCTGCTGCAGGACCGTCCCAATCCCGCCGGCCTGTCGCTGCGCGTCGACTGGATCGACATTCACTCCTATGCAGACCGCCTGCCGGTCTGCATGTACGCGGGCGGCGACAAGGACGAACAGGGCAACTTCATTCCCTGGCGTCACTACCCCTCGCTGGCGGCCGCCATGCAGAATTCGGCCTTCGCCGTGAAGCAGGACGTCAAGCTGCTGAACGAGAACGTCATGCCGCTGACCGTGCGCCAGGGACTCATCGACAGCCTGGAACGGCATCCCATGCGTCCCGACGAGGTCGACTGGTTCCTGCCGCACTACTCGTCCGAATTCTTCCGCCAGCAGGTCTACGACAACCTCGCCGCCGCCGGCTTCGAGATCCCGCACGAGAAGTGGTTCACCAACCTGTCCGAGGTCGGCAACGTGGGCTCTGCTTCGCCGTACCTGATGCTGGAGGCACTGTTCAACAGCGGACGGTTGCAGCCCGGCCAGACCCTGCTGTGCTACATCCCCGAAAGCGGGCGCTTCTCCACCGCCTTCATGCGCTTTACGGTCGTGGGGCAATAATGAAAAAGGACGAAGTCCCCCAGTACCCGAACCCGGTGCTGCGCGGCGAACGCAAGGCCGTGTATGCCGTGGACGAAAAGGGGGACATCGGCGTGGTCGCCACCGCCGGCTGGGAGGTTGAGGAAATCATCACCACCCTGGCGGTGGACGATTTCCGCGAGCAGGCGGAAGCCGCCCTCGCCCGCGCGCGGCGCGGCGAGACCTCGCCGCTGGAGTACCACATGTACGCCTGCCGCATGGATCTGCCCACGCTGGCGCAAAGCACCGGCCTCGCCCGCTGGCGCGTACGCCGGCATCTCAAGGCCAGGGTGTTCGCGCGCCTCTCGCCTTCCCTGCTGGCACGCTATGCGGAGGCACTGGGCCTGGATGTCGAGGCGCTCAAGCGTCTCCCGGCCTGAAACCGCTCACCGGACCATGCAGATCGAAGGCTACCAGCACCGCCACGCCGGGCACTGCGAGAGCGGCGTCATGTCCGCCCTGCTCAGCCATCACGGCCTGGCGATGAGCGAACCGATGGCCTTCGGGTTGTCCTCCGCGCTGGTGTTCGCGCACTTCCCCTTCATCCGCATGGGCGGCATCCCGCTCACCTCCTACCGCATGCCGCCCGGCCACGTCATCAAGGGCCTGGAGCGTACCCTGGGTGTGAAGATGGAACGCCGCCGCTACCGCAACGCCGAACAGGGCATGCGCGACCTGGATGCGCTGCTGGACGCGGGACAGCCGGTCGGCGTGCAGACCTCGGTGTACTGGCTGCCGTACTTCCCGCCCGACATGCGCTTTCACTTCAATGCGCACAACCTGATCATCTTCGGGCGCGAGGACGACGAATACCTCGTCAGCGATCCGGTGGCGGAACATCCCCAGCGCATCCACCGCCGGGACCTGCAAAAGGCCCGCTTCGTGCGCGGCCCCTTCGCGCCGCGCGGACTGGCCTATTATCCCACCGAGGTCCCCGGCGAGGTCGACCTCGACCGCGCCGTGCCCAAGGCGCTCAAGCGCACCCTCAACATCAACACCCGCCTGCCGTTGCCCATCGTCGGGCTGCCCGCCATCCGGCGCATGGCCAGGACGCTGCGCGAGCTGCCAAAGAAACATCCCGATCCGCGCTATCAGCGCATGTACGTGGGCAGCATCGTGCGCATGCAGGAGGAGATCGGCACCGGAGGCGGCGGCTTCCGCTTCATCTACGCCGCCTTTCTCCAGGAAGCCGGCCGCGCCTTGAATGACCAGGGCCTGCTCGAAGCCGCCGAACGCATGACCGAGGCCGGCGACCAGTGGCGCCTGTTCGCGCTCACCGGCGCCCGCTTCGTCAAGGCCAGGGAACATGCCCCGGAGGCCTACGACCAGCTCGCCCAGAGCCTGCTCGACTGCGCGGCCCGCGAACGAACGGCCTTTTCGGCATTGAAGGCCGCCCTCTAGCCGCAACCCGTACGATGCTCGTCCTGGCCATTTCCGGCAGTCTGCGGGCGGCATCGATCAACTCCGCGCTGCTGCGCGCGGCCACGCGACTGGCACCGCCGGAGATGAACATCACGCTCTTTCAGGGTGCGGGGACGCTGCCGCTTTTCAATCCCGACCTGGAACCGCAACCGCCGGAGGAAGTGTCCGCACTGCATGCGGCGGTCGCGGTTGCCGACGCGCTGCTGATCGCGAGCCCCGAGTACGCCCACGGCGTCACCGGCACCATCAAGAACACGCTCGACTGGCTGGTCAGTTTCGAGCCGTTCGTCGATATGCCGGTTGCGGTATTCAACGCCTCGCCGCGCGCCCATCATGCGGATGCGGCGCTGCGCGAAACGCTCAAGACGATGTCGGCCGATATCGTCGAACCCGCCTCGATCACCCTGCCGCTGCTCGGCGCCGGGCTCGATGAAGAAGGCATCGTGCAATCGCCGGAAATCTCCCGCGCCATCCGGGATTCCCTGGCCGCACTGTACGAATTCGTTTCACAGCGTAATTCCGCCTTCCCGTGAACATTGCATGGGCCGGACACAAAGACCATCATTTGTCCGGGCCGCAAAATACCAAGACAGGGAGACGCGCCATGCCATTACCGCAGACAAGCTCAAGCACGCTTCGGGTATTGCTGCTTGCGGGCATCGTGGGTTTCGGGCCGCTATGGGCCCAGACCGCACAGGGCGACATACGCACCCAGGCGATTGTCACGGTGTATTCCGACGGCAAGGTGATGGCCACTTATCACGCCGAGGACGAAGGCCGCATGGATAACGGCTGCTATGTTTTTCATATAAGGAAAGGCGTGCGTGACGTCGAGGTGCGTGTCTGTGGCACCTTTACCGTGGAACAGGTGCGCTAGCCACTCCAGAAGCAACCCAATTGCTCAGGGTTACGCGCCATTGCGGCCTAGCACCGCCGTCCAGCATCCGCCCCGCCCCCCGCTGACATACAGCCACGGGCCGGGACCCCGTTGCAGAACGGCGACCAGGTGCGCCGCCGCCAGCGTATCGTAGTAACCGCCCACATCGTCGACACCCGCCACCTGCGCCAATCCGGCGCTGTCGGCAATGTCCGCGAGCACCGCGTCCATTCGCTTCGCTCCGGTCACACGCGTTGCCTTCGGCAAACCGCCGGCAAATTCGAGCAGACCCGTACGGTCGGCAAACTGCTTCACGTCTTTGATTACCGCCAACGGCGCAGCGGCCGTCTGGTCGGCCACCAGCCAGTGGCTGCCTTCGCCGAGTGCCGCATCATCCGGTTGATGCAGACGCCGGCGATGCTCGGCCAGCGGCCAGACGCATTCGTCCACGCCTCCGATCAGCCCCTGCGACAACCGGCCAGCCGCGGCGTCGAGCAAAGCCAGCTGCAACGCGGACTCGAAACAAAAATCATGGCGGGACACCGTGAGATTGGGTCCGTTGAGTCCGTACTGGCCGGCGATGTGAAACCCCGCCAGGTTGCTGGAGACATTGATGAAGGTGAACGGCATGGGCGGCTGGTGTTGCCGGAGCATGCCTTCCATCAGGGCCGCCGTGTCGGCCACGCTGCCCTGGCCGGTGGCGAGGTAAACCGACGCATTCGGCGCCAGCGGTGCGTGGGTCTGCGACATGGCGTGTTGCGCCCCGAGCAGGGCAAGCTGGATGAGGCGCGTGGTCCGCCGTGGCGGTTTGAGGCCCGCCGCCTTGAGCAGGGGATTGAGGGCCAGCGCCTCTTCTCCGGCTGCAAAGGCTGCTCCGCCAGCGGCGACGATCCTGAGGCCCGGCCCGTTCATGCCGTGCGCTCCACGACCAGGGAGCAGTTGTTGCCGCCGAAGCCGAAGTAGTTGAGCAGATAAACGCCCACAGGGGCATGCTGCACGGTGTTCAGCGGCGCCAGGGCAATCTCCGGATCGACCTCGGCAAAACCTCGGGTGGCAGGCAGGCTGCCCCGCGCCACACAGGCCATGAACAACAGGGTCTCGACCAATCCGCAGGCGCCCAGGGTATGACCCAGTTGCGGCTTGAGCGAGGTAAACGGCGGGACCTCGCGGCCGAACAATTCGCGCATGCCCTGCCCTTCGGCCAGATCGTTGCTTGGCGTGCTGGTGCCGTGCGCCTTGATGCCGGCCACCGCACTCGGGTCGCACCCAACGTCCGCCAGCGTCTCGCGCATGATCGCCGCGATATGTCCCGGCGTGGCGTTGGTACTGCTGGTGGTGTCGCAGCCGGTGGCACCGCCACGCAGACGCAGTCCCGGCCACACGCCGTCGCCACGGCCGATGACCGCGGCCGAAAGCGCCTCGCCCAGCACCAGACCGTTCCGGGAGACATCGAAAGGCCTGGCGGCGTCCGGTGCGTACAGCATGAGCGAATGAAAACCGGCCAGCGAAAGCCGGTTGAGCATTTCCACCCCTAGCACCAGGACATGATCCAGTACGCCGCCCTCGATCAGGCGCTGGGCATACAGCAACGCGTTGGCCGCCGACGAGCAGGCGGTATTGAAGCTGAAGTCCGGACCGTGAATGCCGAACCGTTCGGCCACGCGGGTCGCGAGATTACCGTAGCCGGACAGCGCCAGCGGCATGGCGTCCTCGTCGCGATCCAGCGCCTGGGCATACAGCCCTTCGGAAACCGAGATATCCATCGAGGTGCTGCCCAGCAGAATGCCCATCCGGCCACGTTCGGCGTCGCGCAGCCCGGCCGCATCCAGCGCTGTCTGCACCACCTCATCAAGCAGTGCATAAAGCCGTTCGGTCGGAGAAGACGGCCCGCCGGGAATACGATGGCACGGCAGGTTCAGCGGCGGATCGAGCGTATCCAGGGTGATGTGATCGACGCTGCGGCGGCCTTCCAGCAGGGCGTCGGTGCACGCCTCCAGCCCGTGACCCAGGGCGCAGGCGAGACCGGCTCCGAGCACGGCTGTAGCGGGCGGCTGCACGCTCACGACGCCTGTGCGAGATAACCGGCCAGGTCGTTGATGGAGGTAAGGATGCGGCGCAGCTCCTTGGGGTCGGCGATGCGCACGCCGTACCGTTTCTGCAGCGCCATGGAAATCTGCAGGCCGTCGAGGGAGTCGAGCTCCAGCGGCGATTCGGGGCCGAACAGCGGGGCGTCGTCGGGCAGATCCTCCGGCGCGAGATCCTTGTCGCACTCCTCGATGATCAGGCGCTTGAGTTCCAGCTTGAAGGCGGGGTCTTGTGCTTCCGGCATTTGACTACGGCTAGGAGACGGAAATGTGGCGATGATAACAAACGCGCTCAGGCGCGACGCCGGAAGAGCAGGGCGGCAAGGATCAGACACACCAGGCCGAAGGCAACCAGCTTGGCGGCTTCGGGCAGTACGGAGGTCCAGCCCTGGCCGCGCAGGATGACGTTCAGAAAGCCGTCCAGCCCCCAGGACATGGGTGAGAAATCGGCAATGTGCTGCATGACCGGGGTCATCACCTGTTTGGGCACCATGATGCCGCCCAGCGCACCGAGCACCAGGCTGATCACGCCACCGACGGTGGTGGCCTGCACGCTGGTGCGAACCAGCACGGCGATCAGCAGCGCCATGCCGATAGCGGCCACGCTGGTGGCCGAACCGATCAGGAACAGACCGAACGGCGCATGGCCCAGATCCAGCCTATCGCCGCCGGCCAGCGGCACCACCCAGACGCCGACCGCCAGCATCAGCAGCATCTGCACCAGGTTGACGAGGTAATAAGGCGGCACCCGCGCCAGCATGACGGTCAGCGACGGTATCCCCAGGGATTTGAGGCGTAACAGGCTGCCCTGCTGGCGCTCCACGATCAGCGCCGTGGAGATCGGGATCACCACGAAGAACATGGCGAACACCAGCCAGGCGGGCACGCTTTGCTGCACTGCATTGGGCAGGCGGCCTTCGCCGCTCTGCCCGGCGACCACCTGATCCACAGGCACGGGCGGCAGCGCGCCCGCCTGCGGCAGCGTCCCGCCCGATCCCATGAGCTGCGCGAACAGCAGCTGTCCCTGCAGCTTTTCCAGGGTGGCGGTCAGGCTCACCTCAAACAGGGTGCGGGCCTGGGGCAGCGTGGTCGGTGCGTAATAAAGGGTCAGCATGCCCCGCGTCTGCTGCGCGGCCCCGCTCAGGTCCCGTGTCCGCTGCTGCATGCGCCGGGTGAAATCGGCCGGGATCAGCAGCCCGAACTCCGCCCCGCTGCGTTGCAGCCGCTCGGCCAGGGCGGCCCGGCCCGCCGTCTTCGCCAGTTCCACCGCATGCAGGTGCCCCGAGTGCTCCAGTTGCTGCAGCAGCTGCCCTGCCAGTGCGCCCCGGTCCTGATCGACCACCAGCACATCGTGCGTCACCACGTTGTTGCGCTCGGCGATCGGTGCACGCAGCACCAGGGACATGATCAGAATGAAGATCGCCGGCATCAGGAACAGCACCAGCAGACCGTGCCGGTCGTGGGCCAGCACACGCAGCTCCTTGACGATCAGGGCGAGCAGGCTGGACATGCCTCAGTCCCTCAACTCGCGCTGGGTGAGATCGAGGAACAGCGCCTCGAGCGTCGCACAGCCGTAGCGGACGCAACGCAGTTCCACCCCGCTGCCGGCCAGCACGGACTCGAGCGCAGCCAACGCCTCGCCCGGCCGGTCCGTGTTGATCGCGAGCCGCTCGGGCGTGGGGAACTTGACCTCCAGCGCCGCTTCCAGGCGTTCGCGCAAGGCGGCATCCGGGGCGGTCTTGAGATCGACCAGCAGGGTGCGCTGCACCCCTTCCGCCAGCAGCGTGGTCACAAGTCCTTCGCGCAGAATACGGCCGTGATCGATGATCGCCACCCGGTCGCAAAGCTGTTCGACCTCCTCCATGTAATGCGAGGCGTAGAGAATGGTCATGCCCCCGTCATTCAGGCGGCGCAAAGTCTCCAGAATGAAATGCCGCGACTGGGGATCGACCCCGACGGTCGGTTCGTCGAGCACCAGGATTTCAGGCGAGCCCAGCAGCCCGATGGCCAGATTGAGGCGGCGTTTGAGACCGCCCGACAGATGCGCGGCCGGCTTGTGCAGGTGTGCTTCGAGCGCCGCCGCCGTCACGGCCTGCTCGATCTGCCGGTGGCGCGCGCTGCGCGGTACGCGGGCGGCCGCGGTATAAAAAGCGAGGTTCTCGCGCACGCTCAGGCTGGGGTAAAAGGCGAGGTCCTGCGGCACCAGCGAGATGCATCCCCCGCCGCTGCGCCGCCCGCCCAGTTCCCGGTCATCGACGACCACGCGACCGCGGTCAGTGTTCAGCAAACCGCTGAGAATGGAAATCAGGGTGGTCTTGCCGGCCCCGTTCGGCCCCAGCAAACCGAATACGCTGCCGTCCGGTATCTCCAGATCGATGCCGGACAAGGCCACCTGCCTGGGGTGGCGATAGGTTTTGTGTATGCCCTCGAAGCGGATCACGGCCGGTGTCGGTTCAACAGGTCGGTTTGGCTGAATGGCTCGGCATTGTGCCAGAATACCGCCCGCGCCGCGCCGGACGAACTGCCCCTGACGGCGACACCATGCGATAATGATTTTTTATGCTTTCAATGACATACCTGACGACTCGGGTATCTAGCGGGGGAATCAATACATGAGTGATCGGGCTCCAACTGCAGCGCAACAGTGCGACGTACTGGTCATTGGCGGCGGCCCGGCCGGTTCCGGCGTAGCCGCCCTGCTGGCACAGAAGGGCCGCAAGGTCGTGGTGCTGGAAAAAGACCATCATCCGCGTTTCCATATCGGCGAATCACTGCTGCCCCAATCCCTGCCCCTGCTCGAAAAGCTCGGCGTACTCGACGAGGTGCGCGATTCGATCGGCATTCTCAAGCCGGGTGCCGAATTCAACTCCGACACGCATCCCAACCGCCAGCAGGTCTACTACTTCAAGTACGCATGGGACAAGGCTTATCCCCATGCCTACGAGGTGCGCCGCGCCGAATTCGATCACGCCCTGTTCCGCAATGCGGCCAGCAAGGGCGCACAGACCGTCGAGGGCATGCGCGTCACCGAAATCGACTTCCGCAAGGACCAGACCAGCCTGGTGCATGCGCGGGACGAGCAGGGCGAGGAACATATCTGGGAAGCCCGCTTCGTGATCGACGCCAGCGGCCGCGACACCCTGCTGTCCAAACGCTTCGGCCTCAAATACAAGAACCCCAACCACAACAGCGCGGCCATCTTCGGCCACTTCCGCAACGTGCCGCGCCGCGAGGGCGACGACGAGGGCAACATCAGCGTGTACTGGTTCCAGCACGGCTGGTTCTGGATGATCCCCCTGCGCGACGGCACCATGAGCGTGGGCGCGGTATGCTGGCCCGAATACCTGAAGACCCGCGATTGCCCGCCGGCCGAATTCCTGCAGAAGACCATCGCGCTGTCGCCCGGCGTGTCGGAACGCATGAAAAACGCCGAACTGGTGGGCGAAGTGCAGGCCACCGGCAACTTCACCTATTACTCCAAGGCCGCCGCCGGCGACGGCTATCTGATGGTCGGCGACGCCTATGCCTTTCTCGATCCGGTATTTTCCAGCGGCGTGCACCTGGCCCTGACCAGCGCCTTTTTCGCCGCCGACGTGGTCGACCAGGTGCTGGATCACCCCGAACAGGCGCCACAGCTGGTCGACAGCTATGTGCGCCGCATGCAGAGCGGCATGAAGACCTTCGCCTGGTTCATCTACCGCTTCAACACCAAGGCCATGCACAACCTGTTCATGTCGCCGCGCAACGTGCTGCGCATGCAGGAGGCCGTCACCACCATGCTGGCCGGCGACGTGTTCCGCAAGACGCCCATGAACACCCCACTGATGCTGTTCAAGGTGATCTACTACATCACCGTGCTGGGCAACCTGCCATCCTCGCTGAACAACTGGTGGAAGCGACGCCGCAACAACGCGCTGACCTTCAGCGGCGGCACGCTGTCGGTGGACAAGGACTGAAACACGCGATGAGCCAGGCCGGCGCCAGACAGGACGCACTGACCGGCTGCGGGCCGTTCTCGGTCAGCTATGTCGACGCCGCGTTGCACGACGAACTGGCGCAGGATCCTCATACCCTCGCCCTGATCGGCTTCAAGCAGACCGCGAGTGCGGGTCCGGCGGGCGGTTCCGCCTTCGATACGGGGCTGCCGCAGATTAACGGCGATCCGGTCTGCGAATACTGGCGCAGCCCCGCACCCGTCGAACGGCTGGAGAGCGAAGGCTTTCGCATCACCCGCACCCCGGAGGTGATGTTCGCCAGCCGGCTGATGCCCGAAGGCGCCGACATCGCCGCCGATACGCGGGCCGTTTACGGCGCAATCCTGCAGCTGCTGGAAACCTCCGGCTACCCGCACCTGCTGCGGGTATGGAACTACTTTCCGCACATCAACGCCGTGGAAGACGGCACGGAACGCTATCAGGCCTTTTGCGTGGGACGTCATCAGGCACTCTCGGTACTCGGCACCTTCGAATCCTCCCTGCCCGCCGCCAGCGCTCTGGGTTCGCAGGGCGGCGGTCTGCAGATCTACTTCCTGGCGGCGCGCAGCCCCGGTGTGCAGATCGAGAACCCGCGCCAGGTCAGCGCTTTCCGCTATCCGGAGCGCTACAGCCCGCGCAGCCCGTCGTTTTCGCGCGCGACCCTCAAGCACTGGGACGACTGCACGCATCTCTACATCTCCGGCACGGCCAGCATCGTGGGACACGAATCGGTGCACGACGACCCGCTCACCCAACTGCACGAGACGCTGGAAAACATCGCCGCCCTGATCGGCAATGCCCATGACACCGAAGGTCTGGGCATCCGGCAGCTCGACGAACTCAGCAAGCTCAAGGTCTACCTGCGCAACCCCACCCACGCGGACGTGGTGCGCCGGGCGATGGAAGCGCGGCTGGGCGACTCGGTGCCTACCGTGTTTCTGCATGGAGATGTCTGTCGCAGCGAACTGCTGCTGGAGATCGAAGGACTGTATACCGGCCCCCACCCCTGAAGGCCATAACGATGCACAATCCCCTGCTCGCGCTGCTGCTCGGCCTGCTACTGCTGTCCCCGGCGGCACACGCCGAACTCAAACCGCTGTGGGAGGCCGGCCTGGGGGCATTCGCAACCACCATGCCCAGCTATCGCGGGGCCAACAGCTACGAGACCTACCTGCTACCCCTGGCCTACGTAGTCTACCGTGGCAAGTTCCTGAAGTCGGATCGGGAGGGTGTCCGAGGCGTGTTCTACGATGCGCCGAAGTTCGAACTCAACCTGAGCGCGAACGTCGCCCCGCCCGTCGACAGCGGCAGCATTCCCGCCCGCGAAGGCATGCCCAACCTCGATCCGAGCTTCGAAGTCGGCCCGTCGCTGCAATTTCACATCCACAAAACCCGTCAGCTGGAGTTGGACCTGCGCTGGACCACGCGCGCGGTATTCACCTTCGGTTTCGATTACATCGGCTGGCTCACCTATCCGCACCTCAACCTCGACGCCCCCGATGTGCAGGGCAGCGGCTGGAATCTGGGCTTTGCCATAGGACCGACCTACGGCGACCGTGGCTATCACCGCTATTACTACGACGTCAAACCGCAATATGCGACATCGACGCGCCCCGCCTACCGGGCGCCCGCCGGCTACAGCGGAACGACCGTGTACCTCACGGCCAGCAAACGCTTCAACGGCTACTGGGGCGTGGCCTACATCCGCTACGACAACCTGGCCAGCGCCGCCTTCAAGGACAGCCCGCTGCTGGAAACGGACCAGTACCTCGCCGCCGGCATCGGCATCGCGTGGGTCTTCGGCGAGTCCAAGCGCCTGGTCGAGGTGGACGAGTCCGGATACTGAATGCCCGAACTGCCTGAAGTCGAGACCACACGACGCGGCATCGCACCGCATGTCGAGGGGCATCGCGTGCGCCGGGTGGTCGTGCGTCAGCCCCGGCTGCGCTGGCCCGTGCCCTCCGCCCTGGCGCACGCCCTGACCGGCCAGCGCATCGACCGCATCGAGCGGCGCGGCAAGTACCTGCTGCTGCGCACCGCGGCCGGCACGGCCATCATCCACCTGGGCATGTCCGGCAGCCTGCGCATCGTCGCCGCGGCGACCCCGCCCGAAGCGCACGATCATGTCGACCTGGTGCTGGATTCCGGCAAGGCGTTGCGTCTGCGCGACCCGCGCCGCTTCGGCGCCGTGCTGTGGACCCGGCGCGACCCGCTGCGTCACAAGCTGCTCGCCGATCTGGGCCCGGAACCGCTCGGGGAGGACTTCACCGGCGCCTATCTGCACGCCCGCGCCCACGGCCGGCGCGTGGCCATCAAGGCGCTGATCATGGACAGCAAGGTCGTGGTCGGGGTGGGCAACATCTACGCCAACGAGGCCCTGTTCCTGGCCGGCATTCATCCCGCCCGCGCCGCGGGCCGGCTGTCGGCGGCGCGCTGCGAACGCCTGGCGGCGGCCATCAAGCAGGTGCTGGCCGAGGCCATCGGCCAGGGCGGCACCACCCTGCGCGACTTCGTCCGCGAGGATGGCCAGCCCGGCTACTTCCGCATCCACCTGCGGGTCTACGACCGCGAAGGCGAACCCTGTCCACAATGCGGCACGCCGATCCGCAAGCTAACCCAGGGGCAACGCTCCACCTGGTACTGCCCGCGCTGCCAACGCTGAAAAAAGAACACCCCGGACAGGCCGGGGCGAGGGTCAGAAGAAGATTTCAAAGCCGGTTGGGCAGATATTGCCCAACCGGCGTAGCACCTTAGCGGGTGACCATTACTTGTCAACCCCGGTGGACTGTCCATCCGCCGCCGGTCGCGGCCAGGCGGCACCGATGCCGCGTGGATCGGACGCCGCCTCAACCTCGCCCGTGCGGCGATTCCACATCACGACCTGCATGTTGCCGTAAGTCTCGTCCAGCGCCTTGAGGCGGTGCCCCATCAACTGCAGGGCCAGCTTGTCGTCCTGGGAGAAGGCATAGGGCTCGTACTGCACCTCGTCCGGCAGGAACTGATGATGAAAACGCGGCACCGCCACCATGGAATGGGGATCGCCGCCCTGCGCGAAATCCAGCGTCGCCAGCAGCACCATGGTGATAATGCGCGAACCGCCCGGCGTACCCAGCGCGACCACACGCTTGCCGTCGTCCAGGAAGGTCGGCGACATGCTGGACAGCGGCCGCTTGCCGGGGGCGATGGCATTCGCGTGGCCGCCGATCAGGCCGTAGACGTTGGGTACGCCCGGCTTGGCGGAGAAATCGTCCATCTCGTCGTTCAGCAGCACGCCGGTATTCGCCGGCATGAAGCAGGAACCGAAGGGATAGTTGATCGACAGAGTCGCGGCGACGCGGTTGCCCGCCTTGTCGATAATGGAGAAATGCGTGGTGTCCGGGCTGTCCTCGGTCTTGGCCACCGCGCCCGGCAGACTGGAACTGGGGGTGGCATGATCCAGGCGGATCGAGGCGCGCAGCCCGGCGGCGTAATAGGGACTGAGCAGCATGGCCTCGGGCATTTTTACGAAGTCCGGATCGCCCAGATACTGCGCACGGTCCCGGTAGGCCCGGCGCATCGCCTCGATGATGACGTGGAAACGGGTATCCCGGTCCATCATGTCCAGGTGATAGCCCGACAGGATGTTCAGCATCTCCATCAGCACGATCCCGCCGGAGGACGGCGGTGACGCGGACACCACCCGGATGTCGTGGTAGCGGCCCACGATGGGCTTGCGCTCCACCACGCGGTATTCGTCCAGGTCCTTTTGTGTCCAGATGCCGCCGGCGTGGCGCACCCCGGCAATCAGGTGCCTGGCCACGCGTCCGCTGTAGAACCCCTTGCGACCGTGCAGCGCGATGGCGCGCAGGGTGGCCGCCAGATCGGGCTGGCGGATCAGGGTGCCGATCGCCGGTACCTTGCCGCCGGGCAGGAACACCCGGCTGGCGGCGGGCGAGGTCATAAGCTGGTTGAGCCGGAAGACGGCCATGCGGTGGTAGATGCGATCGACCTTGAAGCCGTGCTCCGCCAGGCGGATCGCCGGCGCCAGACTCTTGGTCAATGGCAGGCGCCCGTATTTTTCGGCCAGATGCACGATGGCCGCCGGCTCGCCGGGTATGCCCGCCGCCAGCGGACCGTTGATCGACTTGCCCGGGATGACGTTGCCCTGTTTATCGAGATACAGGTTGCTGTGTGCCGCCAGGGGTGCGCGCTCGCGGCCGTCGATCATGACTTCGTAGCCGTCGCGCGCCCGGTGCAGCAGCCAGAACCCGCCGCCGCCCAGACCGGAGCTGTAGGGCTCGACCACCGCAAGGGCGGCCGTCACGGCGACGGCGGCGTCGAAGGCATTGCCGCCTTCGCGCAGGACCTCCAGCCCCGCCTGGGTCGCCAGCGGATGCGCCGAGGCGATGCCGGGCTGGGCGGGGCGTTCGGCGGCGGCGGCCCACGGCCCAGCCAGAAGCAGGACGAGGCCGCACAACAAAAAGGCCCCGAAACGGGGCCTGATTGAAGAGATCAATCGGTGCATCACGGCGCGGGACTCAGGCGCTTTCGCTCATCAGGCGTTCGTACTTGGCCATGAGTTCAGCCTCGCTTTCCATCCGGTCCGGATCCTTCGGAATGCAGTCCACGGGGCAAACCTCCACGCACTGGGGCGTGTCGTAATGACCGACGCATTCCGTGCAGCGGTTGGGATCGATCTCGTAGATCTCGTCACCCGGCGAGATCGCATTGTTCGGACATTCCGGTTCGCATACATCGCAGTTGATGCATTCGTCCGTAATCATCAGGGCCATCGTTCGCGCTCCTGTCAGATAGGGTTCATCTGCGCGCATTCTACCCCAACCACGGGGCAAGTCAGAAAGCCCGCACCCCGAACGGGGTGGACGGATAAAGCCGTTTACAGCACCAGCGCCAGCCAGTGCAGCACTTTAAGCAGCGGGCCGATCTGAAAAATACCCGCCAGCACGAACAGCAGCGTGAGTACGGCAAGCACCGAAATCAACGCCAGCGAAGCCCTGTCGCCCCGTGAAAGATCAGGCATGATGACATCCTCCTTATAAGGTCTCACCGGTCTTGATGCCGGGATGAACCGTGCGTGAATGTTTGTGATACACCCGCCGGGCGAGGATTACAAATATCCCGCAGCGCATTCCAGGATATCCCGACTCGCCTTTCAGACCCCAAACGCACGCCTGCGTTCACGGCGGGTGTCACACCGGCTCCCGGTCCAGGAGGGCAGTTACCGAAACACGCGGCGCTGAAGCACCGCGCGTCCGGTTTGCGGCAGCGCCGCTAGTGATGAGAAAGCGAGCGGTACAACGTCACGCCGTTTTTCGTCTGGGCGCCCGACAGCGCGAACCCGAGCAGATGCCCGGCTTCGCGGTACTCCATACGTCGACCCTGCTCGGAGACCTCAACCGTCGACCAGGTGCGCCCTTCAAGTTTTCCGCCGCCACACACCGTCAGCGGCAGCGTCGGCGTCTTGATCTTGATCAGCGGGGAAGTGACCTCGAACACCGTCTCCTTCCCGGCCAGATTGGCGGCGATGGTCTCCGCCTGCCTGCGAATCGGCTCGATATAGGCGAATACCTGCCCTTCCACTTCGGCGCAATCGCCCAGGGCGTAAATGCCGGGCACCGAGCAACGCATGTGCCGGTCCACGCTGATACCGCGATTGACGTCCAGCCCCGCCTTGGCCGCGAGGTCGGTATTGGGCACCAGCCCCGCCGCGGACAACACCAGGTCCGTACTGAATTCCGCACCGCTGGAAAGCGCCGCCCGGTAACCTTCGTCGCGGCGCTCCAGGCGGGCGAGGGTATCGTTGAACGACCAGTCCACGCCTTTGTCGGCCAGACGCCGGCGCAGGTCGTCGCCCATTTCACCCGGCAACAAACTGGCAAGCGGCCGGTCGGCCGGATCGACCACCTTTACCGCATAGCCGCTACCGCTGAGATCCTCGGCAAACTCGCAGCCGATCAGTCCCGCACCGAGGATGGTGATGTGGCGCACCCCCTGCTCCAGACGGCGGCGCAGCTTTTTGTAGGTCAGCAAATCGTTGACCCGCAGCACGTCGGCGGCCGCGTCGCCGGCAACCGGCAGCTCGCGTTGATGCGCGCCGAGTGCGAGCACCAGGGTGCCGTATTGAATACCGCCCTTCGCGGTGACCAGCCGACGCTTTTGCGCGTCGATACGTATCACCCGCGTCTCGGTGCGCACCTGCATGCCGAGGCCGGCCGCCCGGCTGTACGCATCCTCCTCGACCAGGTCCTCCGCGGACTTGCCCTGGGCGAGGGCCATGGACAGCGCGGGCTTCGGGTAGATCAGTCCCTCGCAGGCGCTCACCAGCAGCAGTGGCACCTCGGGATCGGCGCGGCGGATAGCCTCGGCGGCCGACCAGCCGGCGATACCGGCGCCGACGATGACCACATAATCGTTCCCGCCGCGGCACTTGCCCGCGTTGGCGGCAGGGCGCTCAACCGGCGCGGCCGCAACGGCGGGCTGCGGCTCCGGCAACAGGCGCAGATCGCTTTTGCTCAAGCCGCAAAGCGGACACTGCCAGTCGTCCGGAATGTCCTCGTAACGGGTGCCGGCAGCGAGCCCGGAATCGGGATCGCCCTTGGCCTCGTCGTAGATGAATCCGCAGGCATCGCAAATCCAACGCTTGTAATCCATGGCCGTCACCTCACCCTTCTTCCGGAACGTGGCCAAGGATGTTGGCGAAAATGGCATCCAGCTCCATGCCCAGGTTCATTAACGCCGTCGAACCGTAGGATGCAAACACCTCACTCGGCATGCGGCAGGCCACGTGTGTCTTGCCACCGTCTTCGTAAACGTGAATGCGCAGCGGAATATCGTGCCCCGCGGACTTGCAGGCCTGCCAGACACGGATCGCGAAATCGGGCCGGAAGATCTCCAGGATCTGGTCGGCGGGCACCTCCTTGCCGATCTTGCGCGCATTCGCCTGGCCGTTGATGTGCGCGACCAGACGCATGTTTTCCGCCTCGATCCCGGCCTGGAGTTTCGCCACGGCATCATCGGCGCTCAATGGGGTCGTATATGTCTTCATTCGATACTCGTTGGTTCGTTCACAGGACAATCGATACGCGATCAGGCAACCCGGTCCGTCTCCGCAAGCTCCTTGCGCAGGTGTTTGATGGCCGGCGTGACGATAGCCACGAAATAGGCCTCGCGCAGCTTGCGTTGCGCCGGCGCCGACTGCAGATAACCCTTGGCGCCGGTATGCAGCATGGCCGACTGCGCCGCGCGCAGGCTCAGTTCGCCCGCGGCCAGGCGCAGCTGCAGGATTTCGCGGAAGTAATCGTCCGAATCCTCGAAAGGATCCTCCGCCAGCGCCAGGGCCGCTTCCGCGGCGTCGTCCAGCTCCTGCTGCAATTCGTCGGGACGATCGTCGAGATAGCGGTTGACGTGTCCCAGCAGCGGCTCGACTTCCCGGCTCAGGTCGATGCAGGACTGCACGACGCCCAGCCCCATGCCGAACTGCAGCAGGACGATACCCGCCCGGCTGCGGCGCAGGAACGCCGCGCCGTCGTGGTCGATGACCATCGCGTCTGGAATGAACACGTCCTGGAAAATGCAGGCAAAGGTGCGGGTGCCCTCCAGCGCGGTGAAGTGCGCCGACTGACGCAGTGAGAAACCTTCCGCGTCGCAGTCCACCAGCGCCATGACCGAACGGCCGGGCTCGCCTTCCAGCGCGAACAGGGTCCCGAAGACGTGTCCGGCGCCGAGGTTGGAGACCCAGGGCAGACTGCCGTTCACCACATAGCCGCCGTCGACGCGTTTGCCGCGCAGTCGCAGATCCTCGATGCCGGCAAAGGCCTTCATGGTATTCGACATGCCCGTGCCGCCCAGCACCTCTCCGCTGGCCAGGCG
>JARRKE010000031.1 GCA_037388465.1 Gammaproteobacteria bacterium | reverse complement strand
GAAAGGCTCAAATCCCCCGTCCGCTGTGGTTTGTGGATAAAGGCGGACAAATCCGAAACAGCGGAAAATGCGGACAAGATAGACCACGATTGTCCTAAGCTGGGTCAGATTGACCCAGGCGGTCGTCCCCGTATAAAAGCCGTCCTCCGGCATGACTGGCTCCGCGACCCTGCGGTTTACCGGAACGTTTTTTGCACCGGGTTTACAGGATGCAGACGTCGAGACAGGAAGGGTTCATGCCGGAGACACAGCCGCACGATTCGCAACTCATCGACCGCTTCGGTCGTCAAATCACTTACCTGCGTATTTCGGTCACCGACCGCTGCGACTATCGCTGCGTCTATTGCATGGACGAAACCATGCGGTTCATGCCGCGCGCCCAGCTGCTGACCCTGGAGGAAACCGCCGAGATCGCACGCGCCTTTTGCCGCCTCGGCGTCGGCAAGATCCGCATCACGGGCGGCGAGCCGCTGGTGCGCCGCAATGTCCTGTCGCTGTTCGAGGCATTGGGACGAATCGGCAACCTGAAGGAACTGACCCTCACGACCAACGGCTCCCAGCTTGCGCGTTATGCCCGCGACCTGAAGGCTGCCGGCGTGAACCGCATCAACATGAGCCTGGACACGCTGGATCCGGAACGTTTTCGCGCCATTACCCGTACCGGCGAGCTGGAGCAGACGCTCGCCGGGCTCGACGCCGCCCTGGAGGCCGGTTTCGAGCGAGTCAAACTGAATACGGTGGTGATGCGCAACCGCAACCACGACGAGGTCGGCGACCTCACGCGCTTCGCCGCCGAACGCGGCCTCGACATCTGCTTTATCGAGGAGATGCCGCTGGGCAGCATCGGCGACCACGACCGAGACGAACTGTATTGCTCCAGCGACGAGGTCCTGCATCTGCTGGAAACGGATTTCGAACTGATTCCCACCACCGAATCGACCGGCGGTCCGGCGCGGTATTACCGGCTCGCCGGCACTTCGTCGCGCGTCGGTTTCATTTCGCCGCACAGCCATAATTTCTGCGCCAGCTGCAATCGCGTGCGCCTCACGGCCGAAGGCCGGTTGCTGCTGTGTCTGGGCCAGGAACATTCCATGGATCTCAAACGCGTATTGAGAAGCCATCCCGGCGAACCGCAGCGCCTGGAACAATCAATCCTCGATGCCATGGCCATCAAACCCAAGGGGCACGACTTCGACCTGCATGGTCAGCCCGTCATCCTGAGACACATGAACGTGACCGGGGGGTAACCCATGAATACAGCTTCATACAGGCCTCAACTCAGCGCGGCCGGACTCGCCGCCACGCGCACGGCCGAGGTCATGGACGAATACGGTGAGCTGCGCGAAGTGCAGCTCACCGGTGAGCGACCGCTCACCCTGTATGTCGACAAACGCGAGGTGGTCACGCTGATGACGCTGGGCGGCCAGCCCGAGCTGCTGGCTCTGGGCTATCTGCGCAATCAGGGTTTCGTCCGCGACCTGGCGGCCATCGAAAGCGTGCAGGTCGACTGGGACGTCGACTCTGTCGCGATAACCACCCGCGCCGGCATCAACGACTGGGAGGAAAAGCTTTCCACCCGCACGGTGACCACCGGCTGCGGCCAGGGAACGGTTTTCGGCCGCATGATGGATCATCTCGACGGGCTGCAGGTCACGCCGCCGGTCATCAGCCAGGGGCGGCTTTACGCCCTGCTCACCGCGCTCGCCGATCACAACGCCATTTACCGCCAGGCCGGTGCGGTCCATGCGTGCGCGCTGTGCCGCGACGATCAGGTGTTGAGCTTCGTGGAGGACGTCGGACGCCACAACGCGGCCGACGCCATCGCCGGCCACATGTGGCTGGAGGACATCGACGGCCAGGACAAGATCTTCTACACCACGGGGCGGCTGACCTCTGAGATGGTGATCAAGGTCGCCCAGATGGGCGTGCCCATCCTGCTGTCGCGCTCCGGCGTGACGCAGATGGGCCTGGACATCGCACGCCGCATCGGCGTGGTATTGATCGCCCGCGCCAAGGGCCGGCATTTTCTCGTGTACAACGGCGCCAGCCATGTTGAACTCGACGCGCGTCCGCCGGAACGACCGGGCGTGCATCTGGAGGCTGCACAATGAGCACCGTGCCGCGTGATGTTCCATCTTTCATGAGCGTCCGCCAGGTCGCCGAATACCTCAACATCAACGAAAAGAAAATCTACGCCCTGGTCTCGGAGGGCAAGATTCCGGGCACCAAGATCACCGGCAAGTGGACCTTTCCGCGCGAACTGGTCGACCGTTGGATGCTGGAGTCGAGCCACGGTGGGCTGCTGACCGACCGTCTGGTGGTGGCCGGCAGCGACGACCCCCTGCTCTACCGGCTGGTCATCGCCCTGGCGGCGCGTATCCAGGCCCACGGACTGGTCAGTTACACCCCCACGGGCACGCGTCTCGGCCTCGCCCTGCTCAATGCGCACCGCGCCGACGTGTGCGGCATCCACTGGGGGCCGAGCGATGAAAGCCATCTGCGACATCCCGCGCTGATCTCGCAGTATCCGATGCATCGCAACTGGGTGCTGATTCACGGTTTTCAGCGCGAACAGGGACTGATCGTCTCGCCCAGGCAGATGCAGGAGAGCACGCAGGTCGAGTCGCTGCTGTCGCAGCCGCTGCGCTGGGCCATGCGTCAGGAGGGCGCGGGTGCGCAGCGCTTTTTGCTCGAGACCCTGTCGCGTTACGGCGTGGACGCGAATCAGCTGAAGGCGACCGGCACGGCCGGTTCCGAACGGGAGGCGGCCGCGCAGGTCGCCATGGGCCAGGCGGACATCGCCCCGGGCGCGCGCTCGGTAGCCAGCGAATACGGGCTGGGATTCGTATCCACCGGCTGGGAGTCGTTCGACTTCGCGCTCAACCACGGCATTTATTTCCGGCGCCTGTTCCAGCAACTGCTGGAAACGCTCAAGGCGCCGGAAACCCGTGCACTGGCCGAAGAGCTCGGCGGCTACAACCTGGACCGGGCCGGACAGCTGGTCTGGAGCCACGAGGAGTAAACGCGATGCCTTCGCTGTTGCGCATCATCCAGCTCGACGACTCCGACCAGCGCGTTTACGATCCGCCGGCTCAGCCGGGCGAATGGGCGGTGCCGGGCTCGTTCAGTTTCTGGGATGCCGATCCCGAATCGATGGACGGGCCGGAACTGCAGGCCTTCGCGCACGGATTTCTGGGCACGCTCAGTTTCGGCCGCGGTACGCTGGTGCAGATCGCGGAGATCTCCGCCGAAGAGCTGGAAGAGGTCACCCGCAGGCTCGCCGCCTATCTGGTCGAATATCACGGGGCGCCGGATCTGGAAGCCGCCCTGCCCGCGGCACGCGAGGAAATCGCCTTTGCCGAGAGTCTGTGCGACCATCCCCGCGACACCCTGCTCGGCGTGGAGCGCACCGTGGAAGGCCTGAATATGGTGGAATCCTTCAAGACCATCGAAGCGCCGAGCGAGATCGACCACAGCCAGGTGCGTGTCTGGAAAGCCGTCGAGGAAAACGCGCCGTGACCCAGGCCGGCCGTACCGGCAAACATCGCACCGGTCACCGCCCTCCCCGCTGGATACCGCCCCTGTTTCAGGTCACGGGCAGTCCGTCCCTGCACGAATCGGAGCGCAGTCAAATCACCGCCGTCGTGCTGGCCGGCGGCCAGGGCAGCCGCATGGGCGGCGTGGACAAGGGACTGACCCGGCTCGACGGCCAACCGATGGTGTCTCATGTGCTGCATCGGCTGGCACCGCAGACGGGCCGGCTGCTCATCAACGCCAACCGCAACCGGACGGCCTACGCCGCGCTGGGGTATCCTGTCCTCGGCGACCGGCTCGACGGCTATCAGGGACCGCTGGCCGGCATCGCCTGCGCCCTGGCGCAGATCGAAACGCCCCTGCTGTTGACCGCCCCTTGCGACACGCCGTTGCTGCCGGACGATCTCGCCCTGCGGCTGTTTCGCGGCATGCAGGCCGGACAGGCCGAGATCGCCGTCGCCTTCGACGGCGAGCGCGTACACCCGGTGTGCGCGTTGCTGCGACGTGAACTGGCGCCGTCGCTGGATGAATACCTGAACGGGGGCGGACGTAAAATCGATCTGTGGTATGCGCAGCATGCGACCGTCGGGGTCGATTTTTCCGACCGGCCCGACGCCTTTTTGAACGTCAACTCGCCGGAAGAACAGGCGGCACTGGAACAGCGCCTGCAGACCGGGGACCCGGCCCCGCCGAAGGGAGCGGCACGATGAAGCACGACACCGTACAGCGCCAGCCGAGCTGCCAGTCCGACGTGGACGATTCGATGTCCTTCGAGCAGGCGCGCGAGCGCATTCTGAACGCCATCGCCCCGATCACCGCGCG
The DNA here is from genome assembly GCA_037388465.1 of Gammaproteobacteria bacterium. Classification (NCBI taxonomy): domain Bacteria; kingdom Pseudomonadati; phylum Pseudomonadota; class Gammaproteobacteria; species Gammaproteobacteria bacterium. The sequence continues at coordinate 17,263 of JARRKE010000031.1, read as the reverse complement.
CCAGCGCCTGGCGCTGCGGGACGCGCTCGGCCGCATCCTGGCCGAAGACATCATCAGCCCGCTGGACGTGCCGCCGGCCACGAATTCGGCCATGGACGGTTATGCGGTGATCGCAGAAGACCTGCCGGCAACGGGCACCGCACGCCTGCGCATCGCGGGCCAGGCGCTGGCGGGCCAGCCCTACGGGGGGCAAGTCGCGCGCGGCGAATGCATCCGCATCATGACCGGCGCGGTCATGCCCGAAGGCGCCGACAGCGTCGTCATTCAGGAGGATGTCTCGCTCGACGGTGAACAGATCGTCGTCGGGACGGGGCATCGCGCCGGACAGAACATCCGCCTCGCCGGTGAGGATCTGGCGCGGGGCGCGGTGGCCCTGGCCCGCGGCCACCGGATCAAACCGGCCGATCTCGGCCTGCTGGCCTCACTGGGCTTCGCGGAGGTGGACGTCTATCGCCGCCCGCGCGTGGCCTTTCTTTCCACCGGCGACGAACTGCGCGGCGTCGGCACCCCACTGGCCGCGGGCGAGATCTACGACAGCAACCGCTACACCCTGTTCGGCGCGCTGGAGCGGCTGGGCATAGAGGTGCACGACATGGGCGTCGTCCCCGACGAACCGGGCGCGCTGGAAGCGGCGTTCCGGCAGGCGGCGCGACGCAACGACGTGGTCATCAGCACGGGCGGCGTATCGGTGGGGGAAGCCGACCATACCCGCGTGATACTCGATCGCCTGGGCAAGGTGGCCTTCTGGCGCATCGCCATCCGCCCGGGACGGCCTTTGGCCTTCGGGCATATCGACAACGCGCTGTTTTTCGGGCTGCCCGGCAATCCGGTGGCCGTCATGGTGACCTTCTACCAGCTGGCGCAACCCGCCCTGCTGCGGTTGGCCGGCGCCGCGTCGATCACCCGCCGCCGCTTCCGCGTCAAAGCCCTCGAGGCCCTGCGCAAGCGGCCGGGGCGTACCGAGTTTCAGCGCGGCCGGCTGGAAACCGGACCCGACGGCACCCTGGGCGTGCGGCTTACCGGCGCACAGGGCTCCGGCATCCTGCGCTCCATGAGCGTGGGCGACTGCTTCGTGGTCCTGGAGGACGAACGGGGGCCGGTCAAGGCCGGGGAATGGGTCGAGGTCGAACCCTTCGACTGCTTTACCTGAACGGCCGGCTAACCGGCCTCGGCGCCGTCCGCCGCCGTTTCGATATACGCCAGTGCCTTTTCCAGCCGCGCCAGTGAACGTTCCCGTCCGATCAGGGTAAGCGTCTCGTCGATGGGCGGTGATACCGTCGCGCCGGTCAGCGCCACGCGCAGCGGCTGGGCGACCTTGCCGAGCTTGAGCTCCAACGCCTCCGACACCTTGATCACCTCCGCATGCAGCGGTTCGGGACGCCAGTCGTCCACCGCCTGCAGCGCTTCGTACAGCCCCTTCAATACGGGCAGGCTGTCGGCGCCCAGATGCTTCCTGGCGGCCTTTTCATCGTAGCCGCGCGGTTCCTCGTAAAAGAAACGGCTGTTGGAGGCCATCTCCACCAGCGTCTTGGCGCGCTCGCGCTGTGAAACGACGACCGATTCGAGTTCGGGGCCGCTGTCCACGTCGATTTCCTGCTGCCCCATGTGCCAGCTCAGATGGCGTGCGACATGCTCGGGCGCGCAGTTCTTCATGTAGTGCTGGTTCAGCCACAGCAGCTTGCCGGTATTGAAGCTGGAGGCCGATTTGTTCACGTCCTCGATGTCGAACAGTTCGATCATCTCGTCGAGGGCGAACACCTCCTGATCGCCGTGCGACCAGCCCAGGCGCACCAGGTAGTTGATCACGGCCTCGGGCAGGTAGCCCTGCTCGCGGTATTCCATCACGCTCATCGCACCGTGCCGCTTGGACAGGCGCTTGCCGTCGTCGCCCAGGATCATCGGAACGTGCGCGTACTTGGGCGGCTCCGCGCCCAGGGCGCGCAGGATGTTGATCTGGCGCGGGGTGTTGTTGATATGGTCGTCGCCGCGGATCACGTGGGTGATGTCCATGTCCATGTCATCCACCACCACGGTCAGGTTGTAGGTGGGCGAGCCGTCGGAACGCATGATGATGAGATCGTCCAGCTCGGTGTTGTCGAAGGCGATCTTGCCGCGGATCATGTCGTCGACCACGACCTGGCCGTCGAGCGGATTCTTGAACCGCACCACCGGCTTCACGCCGGCCGGCGGCGTGCCCGTGAAGTCGCGGTAGCGCCCGTCGTAACGGGGTTTTTCGCCGCGCGCCATCTGATCGTTGCGCAGCGCGTCCAGCTCTTCCTTGCTGGTATAGCAATAATAGGCCTTGCCCTCGTCCAGTAACCGCTGCACGACCTCGCGGTAACGGTCGAAGCGCTGGGTCTGATAAAACGGGCCTTCGTCGTATTCCAGTCCCAGCCAGGTCATGCCTTCCAGGATGGCGTTCACCGATTCCGCCGTGGACCGCTCCAGGTCGGTATCCTCGATTCGCAGCACGAACTGTCCGCCGTGACGACGCGCGAACAGCCAGGAAAACAGCGCCGTGCGGGCACCGCCGATGTGCAGATAACCGGTCGGACTGGGAGCGAAACGGGTACGTACCTTCATGGATGGAAAACTCGTGGAATCGGGGCGGGGCATCTTACCAAAGCGCCTGCGGCTATGCAGTCCGGTGGGTGTAAAAATGCGGCGTCAGCGGGTCTGGATGAGCATCGCATTCCCCTCGCGCTGGAGGTGGAAGTGCGACAGGAACGACATCCCGAGCAGCGGCTGCGAGGGTTCGTTGCCGGGCATGACCACGGCCGTCACATGATGGCGGGTCAGGCCGCCGACGGTCACGGTGTTCAGCGTGACCCGATAGGCGTGAACGATGTTGCTGGCGGTCTGGGCCAGCGTAAGCTGACCGCTCATGTTCACGTCGATGCCGAGCCGGCTGGCGTCGGCGCTGTTCAGTGTGACCACGTTGGCGCCGGTGTCGACCAGGAAATTCACCGGCTGGCCGTTGATCGCACCCACGGTGGTATACAGGCCGCTGGGATCGCGATAGGCGCGCGCGGTTTCGGTCTTTTGCTGTGCGAAATCGACGCCGACGCGGTTGTCGAGGCGCAGCACGCGTTTTTCGCCGTTCAGCTCCACCACGGCGCGGCTGCTGCTGGCCTCGATCAGGCGCAGCCCTTCCGGCGTGGATTCCCCTTCCGACAACACGTAACGCTGGCCGTTGACCATCATGACCGCCTTGCCGCTGAACAGGCCGACCACGCGCACGTGCACCGGCGCCGCCAGCGTCGATACGGGCGACAGCAAAACGCACAGCAACAGGGTCTTCAGGAAGCGGTTCATCGGGATGCCCGGCATGTCGGCTGAATGCAGATCATAACGGCCGCACACCGCGGCATCCAGCGTGTTCAATCCTTCCGGAAATGCTCGTAGCCCGGGCTGGTAAGCCCCAGCAGCTCGCCGTCGGGCAGATAGCAGCGCAGGCCTTCACGGGGCTCGATTTCGCCGATGCGGTGAACGGCGGGTTCCAGCCCGGCAAGTGTTTTTTGCAGCGCCGCTTCGCGATCCCGCGGCACGGTGAACAGCAGTTCGTAGTCGTCGCCCGCAGACAGCGGCAGCGCCCACAGGTCGGTGTCGAGCAGGACCAGTTCGGCCAGGCCGTGTTCCAGCGGCACGCCGGCCAGCTGCAGGGTGGCGCCGCCACCGCTTTGTTCGAGGATATGCCCCAGGTCGGCCTGCAAACCGTCGGAGATATCGATCGCGCTGCTCGCAATACCGCGCAGCGCCCTGCCCAGCGTGAGCCGCGGCTCGGGATAGTCCAGCCGCCGTTGGGCGGCCTGTCTCATCGCGGGCGCAATATTGAAGTCGGTGTGCATCTCGGCCAGCGCCAGCCCCGCTCCGCCCAGCGTGCCGCTGACATAAATGCCGTCGCCGGGACGCGCACCGTCGCGGCGCAGCGCCTGTCCGACCGGCACCTCGCCCATGGCGGTGACCGTGATGCTGAGCGGCCCCTGGGTGGTGTCGCCCCCCACCAGGGCGACGCCGTGGCGGTCCGCCAGTGTCCGGAAACCGCTGCTGAAGCCCTCCAGCCAGGCCGCGTTCTCCTCCGGCAGGGTCAGGGCCAGCGTCACCCAGCGCGCCTCGGCGCCCATGGCGGCCAGGTCGCTCAGGTTCACGGCCAGCGCCTTGTGGCCCAGGGCTTCGGGAGACACCTCGGGCTGAAAGTGCACGCCCGCCACCAGCGTATCGCAGGTCACCACCAGAGACTGGCCGGGCGTGGTCTCGAGCAGGGCGGCGTCGTCGCCCACCCCGAGCAGCACGTTGCCCGGCAGGGTCGACGGAGTGAAATAACGGCGGATCAGATCGAATTCAGGCACGGCGGACAGTGAGGGGATGGCCGTCGGCGGGACCCGGTCATCCGCCGTCGCGTTCCTCGTGGGGACGCAGATCCCTGGACAGCTGGTCGAGCAGGCCGTTGACGAAACGGTAGCTTTGCTCGGCGCCGAACTTCTTGGCCAGGCCGACGGCCTCGTTGATGACCACGCGATAGGGTACGTCGATGCGGAACTTGAGTTCGTAGCCGGCGATGCGCAGCAAGGCACGCTCCACCGGGTCGATCTGGTGCACCTTCATGCTGCTGTAGGGCGTCAGCAGGGCGTCGATCTCCTCGACATGGGCGATCACCTCGCACAGCAGTTCGCGGAAATAATCCTGGTCGGCGTTGCTGATGTCCTGATCCTCGACGAACTGCCCGAAGATCTCCTGGCAGGACTGGGCCGTCATCTGCCATTGATACAACGCCTGCATCGCCAGGCGCCGCGCCTGGCGCCTGGCATGCATGGAAGGTGGCTGCGACATGTCGGGGTGTGGCCTCAGCCCTTCAGCTTGCGGTTCAGGCTGACCATTTCCATGGCCGCGACGGCGGCATCCGCGCCCTTGTTGCCGGCCTTGGTGCCGGCACGCTCGATGGCCTGCTCGATGGTGTCGGTGGTCAGCACGCCGAAGATCACCGGCAGCGAGGCCTCCAGGGCGACGCGGGCGAGCCCCTTGGCGCATTCGCCGGCCACGTAATCGAAGTGCGGCGTACCGCCGCGGATGACGGCGCCCAGGGCGATTACCGCGTCATAGCGCTTGCCGTGGGCCATGGTCTGAACCACGGGGGGCAGCTCGAAGGCGCCCGGCACGCGGACCACCTCGATCTGCTCGTCCTTCACCCCATGCCGGCGCAGCACGTCCAGCGCGCCAGCCAGCAGGTTCTCGACGATGAAGCCGTTGAATCGGGCCACCGCGATGCCGAAACGGGCGTCGCCCGCGTTGAAATCGCCCTCGATGGTCTTGATCTCGCTCATGGACAGCCTCTGCAATTATTTTTCAACAAGTTAGATTAATTATTTCAAGTTATGACTCATTTGGCGAGCCCTGACCGTCCGCCGCTTATTCGTGCACGTAATCCACCACTTCGAGCCCGAATCCGCCCAGGCCGTGGAAGCGCTTGGGCGCGCTCATCACCCGCATCTTGGTCACGCCCAGGTCGGCCAGGATCTGGGCCCCGATGCCGTGGGTGCGCAGATCCACCGGACTCTCGCCGCCGGACGACGCGGCCCCGCCGAAGGCCCGCATCTGGTCCAGAATGCTGCGCGGGGTCTGCGGACTGCGCAGGATCACTGCCACCCCGCTGCCCTCCTCCGCGATACGGCGCATGGCGTCGCGCAGCGGCCAGCCGCAATACGAACTGGTCAGGGGCAGGATATCGCACAGATCGTGCTGGATGTGAACACGCACCAGGGCCGGGCTGTCGCCGATCTCACCGTGCACCAGCGCCAGATGAATGCCCCGGTCGATGATGTCCTGATAGGCGATCAGCCGGAAGGTGCCGAATTCGGTGTCCACCTCGGTCTCTTCCATGCGCTCGACGGTGGCCTCGTTCTGGATCCGGTAGCGGATCAGGTCCTCGATGCTGCCGATCTTGAGGCCGTGCTCCCGGGCCATGATTTCCAGGTCGGGACGGCGCGCCATGGTGCCGTCCTCGTTGAGGATCTCCACGATCGCCGCCGCCGGCTCGAAACCGGCGAGCCGCGCCAGGTCGACCCCGGCCTCCGTGTGCCCCGCCCGCGTCAGCACGCCGCCGGGCTGTGCCATCAGCGGGAAGATATGGCCGGGCTGGACGATATCGGCCGGCGTGGCATTGGGCGCCACCGCGGTGCGCACCGTAAGCGCGCGGTCGTAGGCCGAGATGCCGGTGGTCACGCCTTCGGCCGCCTCGACCGACACCGTGAAATTCGTGCCGTGGGCGTCGTTGGTGCTGGTGACCATCAGCGGCAGGTTGAGCTGGCGGCAGCGTTCACGCGTCATCGGCAGGCAGATGAGGCCGCGGCCGTAGCGGGCCATGAAATTGATATCCTCGGGACGCACCATTGAGGCGACCATGAGCAGATCGCCCTCGTTCTCTCGATCCTCGTCATCCACGATGATGACCATGCGCCCGGCGCGCAGGTCTTCGAGAATATCTTCTATCGGGCTGAGTGGCATGCGGACCTCGCGATCAGATAAAGCCGTGCTGTTGCAAAAAGCTGCGGGTGATGCCGCCCTCTTTGGCGGCCTCTTCACCGAGCAATAGACGCTCGAGGTAACGAGCGATGATATCCACCTCCAGGTTGACCCTGGAGCCCGACTGCAGCTCGTCCAGGGTGGTCTCCTGCAGGGTGTGCGGAACGATGTTGAGCATGAAGCGTGCGCCGTTCACCTCGTTGACCGTGAGGCTCACGCCGTCGACCGTGATCGAGCCCTTGGCGGCGATGTAGCGCGCCAGCTCGTCCGGGGCCTTGAGCTCGAAACGCACCGCCCGACCTTCGTCGTAGCGGCGCAGCACCTCGCCGACGCCGTCCACGTGTCCGCTGACCAGATGTCCGCCCAGGTGCGTCTGCGGGGTCAGCGCCTTTTCCAGGTTCACGCGCCCGCCCTCGCCCAGGTCGCCCAGCTTGGAGGAAGCCAGCGTTTCGGCGGAGACGTCGGCGGCAAAGCTGTTTGCATCGCAGGCGACGGCGGTCAGGCACACGCCGCTGACCGCAATGCTGTCGCCCACCGCCACGTCGGTCATGTCGAGCTTGCCAGTTTCGATGTGCAGGCGGCTGTCCGCGCCGCGCCGGTCGATACCGGCGATGCGTCCCACCGACTGGATGATGCCCGTGAACATGTCAGTTATCTCCTTCCAGCTCGATGCACTCACAGGTCATCGGCAGAGCCGTGGCGGTATTGAACTCCGCGCCGGCCTCGATGGCCGCGCGGGCGATCGCCTCGGCCGAATCCAGCCGGTCGTACAGGGCGTGCATGGCGCCGAGCGCGAATTCAGCCCCCGCGCCGATGGCCCAGAACCGGGTGTATTCGAATACCTCGCGCAGCGCGCACACGCCGAACAGGCCGTGCCGGTTCATCAGCAGCGCATCGATGCGGCTCGATTCATAGGGGTCGTCGTCCTCGTCCTTCGGGTTGAGGTAGTACTTGTCCTTGAGGACCTGGTGCAGCTCCCGGAACGAGTCGAAGATCGCCTTGCGACTGTCGAAGCGGTATTCGCAGGTGTCCGTCAGCAGGCTTTCGATCACCAGCTGGTGGGCGGCGCTGCCGACGATGCCGATGCTGTTGCCCGCGAAGCGGTGGATCTTGTCATGGCCGCGTTCGTAGGCCGCGGGCTGCCGGACCTCGCCGTAGGTGGTCAGGCTGTCCGCCGCCATGCAGGCCTGGCGTCCTTTGCGTACGACAACGATCGTAGACATGGTCAGTTCTTGATGTTCGGTGTTGCGGTAATGCGCCAGTCGTCTCCGACGGCGCGTATGTCCTGAATCCTGAGCGCGATGCGATCCTGCATGCGTTCGATCAGCGGCAAGTGAAACAGCCCCCGCCCACCGTCGCCCATCAGGTGCGGCGCCAGGTAGATTACCAGTTCGTCCACCAGTCCCGCCTGCACGAAGGCGCCCGAAAGATGCGCGCCGGCCTCCACGTGCACCTCGTTGACCTCGCGCCGCGCCAGGTCTTGCAGCACGGCGGCGAGATCCAGCGCATCCTCGGCGCCCGGGGTCTCGACCACCCCGGCGCCGGCCGCGGCCAGCGCGTCGGCCGCCTGCGCATACTCGGGGCGGGTGTAGACCAGGGTCGTGCCGGGCAGGCTCAGGATTTTCGCCTCCGGCCCCATCACGGGACGCGGATCCAGCACCACCCGCAGGGGCTGACGCACCTCGCCCGCATGGTCCAGTTCCGCCGCCGACAGGCGCACGTTCAGCGAGGGGTCATCCGCCAGCACGGTGCCGCTACCGGTCAGCACCGCCGAACTCTGGGCGCGCAGACGCTGCACATCCCGACGCGCCGCCTCGCCGGTGATCCACTGACTTTCGCCGGAAGCCAGCGCCGTGCGGCCGTCCAGGCTGGCGGCGAGCTTCACCCGCACCCAGGGTCGCCCGCTTTCCATGCGTTTGCAAAATCCCGGATTCAAAGCGCGGGCCTGCGCTTCGAGCACACCGGCCCGGGTCGCGATGCCCGCGGCCTGCAGCCGTTCCAGCCCTTCGCCGGCAACCCGGGGATTGGGATCGCGCATGCCGACCACCACCCGCGCCACGCCGGCCGCCACCAGGGCGTCGGCACAGGGCGGCGTACGTCCATGGTGACTGCAGGGTTCCAGCGTGACGTACGCCGTACCGCCCCTGGCCCGGTCACCGGCGGCCTGCAGGGCGTGAATCTCGGCATGCGGTTCGCCGGTGCGTTCGTGAAATCCCTCACCCACGATGTCGCCGTTGTTCACGATCACGCAGCCGACCCGTGGATTGGGATGGGTGGTATACCAGCCGCGCCGCGCCAGCTCCAGGGCGCGGGCCATGTAACGCAGATCGTCGTTGGCGGAGCTATTCATGGGCGGGGCGGCCTGAACCGTTGGCAAACGCCGGGTCGATGACGAACCAGGACGGGATTCAGTCCTTGGCCTCTTCTTCGTCGATAAGCGGAATCTGGTTGCGCCTTTCTTCGGGGGTGGGCTCGCGCTCCAGATGCTCGATGGCCTCGCGGAAGGCATCCACATCCTCGAAGCTCATGTACACCGAGGCGAAGCGGATATAACCGACCTGGTCGAGCTTGCGCAGCTCGTCCATCACCCACTCGCCGATAAGGCGCGAGGCGATTTCACGCTCCCCGCTGGCCAGCAGGCGGCGCTTGATGTGGGTAATGGCCTCTTCCACCCGCTCCGTTTCCACCGCGCGCTTTTCCAGGGCATGCAGCATGCCGGCGCGCAGCTTGTCCTCCTTGAAGGGCTCGCGGGTGCCGTCGCGCTTGACGACCCGCGGCAGATTCAGCTCCGCCGCCTCGTAGGTCGTGAAGCGCTCGCCGCATCCCTCGCATTCGCGGCGGCGGCGCACCTGGTCACCGTCGCTCGCGAGACGCGAGTCGATCACACGGGTATCGGGATGCGAGCAGAACGGGCAACGCATGATTCAGACCGGATCGTTACGCTCCGTACACCGGCCGGCGGGCGCAGAGTTCCGCCACCTGCCCGCGCACGCGGTCGATGACCTCGGCGTTGCCCAGGTCGTCCAGGATGTCGCACATCCAGCCGGCCAGGTCGACGCATTCCTGCTCGGTGAAACCACGCGTGGTCACCGCGGGTGTGCCGAGACGCAGGCCGCTGGTCACGAAGGGCTTTTGCGGATCGTTGGGGACCGCGTTCTTGTTGACGGTGATATGGGCCTGACCGAGGGCCTCCTCCGCATCCTTGCCGGTCAGTCCCCTGGCGATCAGGCTGACGAGGAACAGATGGTTTTCGGTACCACCGGACACCACGTCGTAGCCGCGGTCCATGAAGACCTTGGCCATGGCCTTGGCGTTGACCACCACCTGGCCCTGGTAATCGGTAAAGCCGGGCTCCATGGCCTCCTTGAAGGCCACGGCCTTGGCGGCGATGACGTGCATCAGCGGGCCACCCTGGGTGCCGGGGAACACCATCGACTGCAGCTTTTTCTCGACCTCGGGATTGGACTTGGCGAGGATGATGCCGCCGCGCGGGCCGCGCAGGGTCTTGTGGGTGGTCGAGGTGGTGACGTCGGCGATCTGGGTCGGATTGGGATAGTGACCCGTCGCAATCAGGCCGGCCACGTGCGCCATGTCCACCATCAGATAGGCACCGACCTTGTCGGCGATTTCGCGGAAACGCTGCCAGTCCACCACCTGCGAATAGGCGGAGAAGCCGGCCACGATCATCTTGGGCTTGTGCTCGACGGCCAGACGCTCGACTTCGTCGTAGTCGATGAGGCCGGTATCCTGGTCGATGCCGTACTGCACTGCGTTGAACAGCTTGCCGGAGAAGCTGACCTTGGCGCCGTGGGTCAGATGACCGCCGTGGGCCAGACTCATGCCGAGCACGGTGTCGCCGGGCTCCAGCAGCGCGAAATACACCGCGGCGTTGGCCTGCGAACCGGAATGCGGCTGCACGTTGGCGTAATCGGCGCCGAACAGCTTTTTCACGCGGTCGATGGCGAGCTGCTCTGCCACGTCGACGTATTCACAGCCGCCGTAATAGCGCCGGCCGGGATAACCCTCGGCATACTTGTTGGTCAGCACGGAGCCCTGCGCCTCCATGACCCGGGGGCTTGCGTAGTTTTCGGAGGCGATCAGTTCGATGTGATCTTCCTGGCGGCGCGCCTCGTTCTCGATCGCCTGCCACAGCTCATCGTCATAACCCGAAATACTCATTTCAATGGAAAACATGCGTGCTCCCGAGTGCCTTGGCTGAAGTCCGAAGGAAACGGGAAATTATACATGCTTTGGGGCTTGCAGATAGCCGGAGGCACAACGGATAGGGGCCGCCCCGGCAGGAGGCGGCCCCTCGGTCAGGCTAAGACGTCGCCTTACTGCTGGGCTTTCTGGGGGGACTTCCCGGGGTCGGCCAAATGCTCCCAGATCGGATTGGGCGACCAGCCCCAGACGTTGTCTTCGAGCAGGGCGTTGTAACCCTTGTACTCGGCGGCATTGGCCCCGATCAGGCCGGTCGCGTTCTTGGAAAAACGCTTCACGATGGGCATGAGGACGGGATCCGACTTTCCGGAGAGCATGTAATCGGACAGCTTGGAAACCTGCGCCTGAGAAAGCTTGCTGCCGGCGCTGAACCCCTGGTTGGGAATCTTCGCGCTGGTGAACAGGATATGCAGCCCCTGCTTTTGATCATCGGTAAGGTGGCCGTTGTAAAAATTGGTGCGATATATCGCCGCGACGCACTTGCCGGACGTCTGGGCCTTGTAGATGCCGGGCATGCCGCCTTTGACGTTGACCATGATGGGCTGGCGCGCGGGGTCCCGGAACTGGTCGAGCACCACCAGCGAGGTCAGGTTGGGCGAGGAGATCGCGCACACACGCTTGGCGATCAACTGCTCCATAGAGGTGATCTTGGGATCCGATACCGCCACGTAGAACTGCAGGAATCCCGGCAGGCGCGCAAGAGGGACTGCATTCTGATGCGCGATACGCCAGCTTTCGAACTGCGGGCCGTCAAACACGATGTCGTATTTGCCCTTACGCATGTCGATCGAATAACTGATCCAGGTTTTGGGATGCACATAGGTGACAGGTTGTCCCAGAAGATTGCTCAAGGCCTTGGCCAGGGGACCGTAAAGTTTCTGGCCCGCTGCCGCGGACTCGCGGGGCGGCGCTGTCAGGATGAGGCTTTCTGCGGCGATCGCCGAACCAGAACAAATCAACAAAAACAACGCAATCCAGCTTCTTATGATTTTGGAAAACAAGATTAAGCTCCTATGGCCGGCTGCCGCGAATATGTAGATGTAGTAACAACCTGAATCATTCCAAATAATTCACGCACTTTGCGTGCCAGATATTCAACTGGTCAATTCTTGAACATATCGCACACGGCGGGCAAGCCCGGATTCAGCCAGCCGTGCACGGCGACATCTGCAAGAAAGCGCTTGAGCCTACCAGATTTCACGCACAAGCGGCATCAGGCCACTCGCTGTGACGGATCGAAGAGGTTTTGAACACCTCGCCATCCCTGCGCAGTGCGGTGGCCTGAAAAGACCGAGTGTCCGGTGACGCGCTCCATGTCACCGGGTGACATGTTATCCGCTCAAGTGCGTCTTGAAAAACGCCAGCGTTCTTTGCCAGGCCAGTTCGGCGCTGGCCTTGTCGTAACGCGGTGTGGAATCGTTGTGAAAGCCGTGCTTGGCCCCCGGATAAACGTAGGCCTGATAGCTTTTGCCGTATTTTTTCAACGCCGCTTCATAAGCCGGCCACTGCGCGTTGATGCGCTCGTCCAGCTCGCCGAAATGCAACAGCAACGGAGCCCGGATATGGGATACCTCGTCGAGCGGAGGTGCCGCACCGTAGAACGGCACGCCGGCATCGACCACTTCCGGCAATTCGGCGGCCAGCCTGTTCGTCACGCCGCCTCCGTAGCAAAAACCGACCACGCCCAGTTTGCCGTTGCCGTTTTCGACGTGTTTGAGGAACCTCGCCGCGGCGAAGAAATCGTTGCGCAGCTTGCCGGGGTCCATAGAGGCCTGCATGGTCCGGCCCTCGTCGTCGTTACCGGGGTAGCCGCCGAGCGGATACAGGCCATCCGGGGCAAAGGCGATGAACCCCTGCTTGGCCAGCCTGCGGGCGACGTCCTTGATGTATGGATTGAGACCGCGGTTCTCATGGATCACCAGAACCACCGGGGCGGATTTCGGCTGTGACGCCGGCGCCACCAGGTACCCTCGCCCGGTCTTGTAGCCTTGGGGAGAATCGAACGTCCGGTAGCTGGCCTTGATGTCCGGATCGTTGAAGGAGACCTGTTCCGCCAATGCGTAATCCGGCATCAGGGCATCGAACACGGCACTTACGGTGAGGCCGCCCAGGGCCAGCTTGCCGAGCCCGGCAAGAAACTGGCGGCGGTTGATCAGGCCATGGGCAAACTCGTCGTAGAGCTTGAAGGCTGCATCGGGGATATCGCTTTTATCGACCATGTCCGGACCCTCGGCCGCGATGTCAGCCCTGAGTCTAGTCCAACTGCCGGCCGGCGATGTCTGGCGGGAGCGGGCCCGAACCCGGATAATAGCCGCCATCATTCATCTCTCCATATCCCGGAAGCATGGCTCAATACATCTACACCATGAGCGGTGTCGGCAAGGTCGTCCCGCCCAAAAAACAGATCCTCAAGGACATCTCCCTCAATTTCTTTCCAGGCGCCAAGATCGGCGTGCTCGGTTACAACGGCGCGGGCAAATCCACCCTGCTGCGCATCATGGCAGGCGTGGACACCGACATCATCGGCGAGGCGCGTCCCCAGCCCGGCATCAACATCGGTTACCTCCCCCAGGAGCCCGCGCTGGACGAGACCAAGGACGTGCGCGGCAACGTGGAGGACGGCCTGGCCGAAGTGAAGAACGCCCAGGCGGAACTGGACAAGGTCTATGCCGCCTACGCGGAGCCGGATGCGGATTTCGACGCCCTGGCGGCCGAGCAGGCACGGCTGGAGAACATCCTCCAGGCCGCCGGCGGACATAACCTGGACCACAAGCTCGAGGTGGCCGCCGAGGCCCTGCGCCTGCCGCCCTGGGACGCCGACGTGAGCAAACTGTCCGGCGGTGAACGCCGCCGCGTGGCGCTGTGCCGCCTGCTGCTCTCCAGCCCCGACATGCTGATTCTGGACGAGCCCACCAACCACCTGGACGCCGAATCCGTGGCCTGGCTGGAGCGCTTCCTGCAGGAATTCCCGGGCACCGTCGTGGCCGTCACCCATGACCGCTACTTCCTCGACAACGTGGCCGGCTGGATCCTGGAACTGGACCGCGGGCATGGCATTCCCTGGGAGGGCAATTACTCCTCCTGGCTGGAACAGAAGGAAAAACGCCTGGCCCAGGAGGAAAAAAGCGAGGCGGCCCGCGTCAAGGCCATGGAGGCCGAACTCGAATGGGTGCGCTCCAATCCCAAGGGTCGGCACGCCAAGAGCAAGGCCCGCCTGAAACGTTTCGAGGAACTCTCGTCGCAGGATTACCAGCGCCGCAGCGAGACCAAGGAAATCTACATTCCGCCGGGTCCGCGCCTGGGCGACAAGGTCATCGAGGTCGACAAGATCGCCAAACGCTTCGGCGACCGCACCCTGTACGAAGACCTCAGCTTCACCATTCCGCGCGGCGCCATCGTCGGCATCATCGGTCCCAACGGGGCCGGCAAAACCACCCTGTTCCGCATGCTCATGGGCCAGGAACAGCCCGACGCGGGCGAGATCCACGTCGGCGAGACCGTCGAGGTCTCCTACGTCGACCAGAGCCGCGATGCGCTGGAAGGCGACAAGACGGTGTGGGAGGTCATTTCCGACGGGCTCGACAACATCACCGTCGGCAACTATCAGGTTGCCTCGCGCGCCTACGTGGGCCGCTTCAACTTCAAGGGTCCCGACCAGCAGAAACGCGTCAAGGACCTCTCCGGCGGCGAACGCAACCGCGTGCATCTCGCGAAGCTGCTGCGCAGCGGCGGCAACGTCCTGCTGCTCGACGAGCCGACCAACGATCTGGACGTGGAAACCCTGCGCGCACTGGAAGAGGCCCTGCTCGACTTCCCCGGCAGCGCGGTGGTCATTTCGCACGATCGCTGGTTCCTGGACCGCATCGCCACCCACATCCTCGCCTTCGAGGACAACGGCGAGGTGGTGTTCTTCGACGGCAACTACAGCGACTACGAGGAAGACCGCCACCAGCGCCTGGGCGCCGAGGCCGACCAGCCGCACCGCCTGAAATACACTCGCCTGGCGAACTGATTCGCCGCGACAGCTAAGGACAGGACATGGAAACGGCACCGGCAGAACAACTCTTCCAGGCCCGCGCCGTGCTCGTCGGCGAGCGCATCGACATGCGCGCGATCGAGAGCCTGGAGCGCCTGGGCAGCAATCCCCTGGTGGTGCCGGCCTCGGGCAACGGCAGGACGGTGCTGTTCCGCTACGGCGTGGTGGTGTTTTTCGACGTCCCGCCCATGGAACAGGCTTCGTTCCTCGAACAGCTGCGTCCCTTCGTGCGCGAACCGCAGGAACCGCCGGAGACCGAGACCCTGCAGGTGCGCATCGTGCCCGGCGAGCAGCATCGCCTGACCCAGGACCAGCTCACGCTGGGTGACGACCGTGTGCAAAGCCTGCAGACCGTCGCCGACATACTGGCCAAGAGCGTCATGCTGGCGAAATACGAACGCAGCATCAGCCAGACCTTCGACCGCATCGAACCCATGGCGGCCGATCTCAGCCGCACCGGCCGCGGCAAATTCCACGGCCGGCGCCTGGCGCAATATATCGGCGATACTCTGATGGCCATGCAGCGCATGGTCGGCCGCGTGGAAGTCAGTGAAAAACCGGAACTGCTCTGGGAACACCCGGAACTCGAAGGCCTGTATCTGCGGCTGGAGGACGATTACGAAATCCGCGAGCGTCACCGTGCGCTGGAACGCAAGATCGACGTCATCGCCCGTACCGCGGAAACCCTGCTCGACCTGCTGCAGACCAAGCAAAGCCACCGTGTCGAGTGGTACATCACGCTGCTGATCGTGGTCGAAATACTCCTGTCCCTATACGAAATGTTCATACGCCCGCACCATGGCTGACGAATCCTCATTCCCGCTGCTGACCCGCTTCCTGGAACGCGCCGAACGCGTGCTGGAACGCGCCGAGCGCCTGCTGCCGCCGCCCGCCGGCGAAACCGACTGGAGCGCGAGCGCCTACCGCTGGCGCCATCCCGGCTTCCTGCAGCCCGTGCATCATCCGCATCATATCGACCCGGCCGACCTGCTCGGCATCGAACGCCAAAAGGCATTGCTGTCGCGCAACACCGCGCAGTTCGTCAAAGGGCTGCCGGCCAACAACGTGCTGCTGTGGGGCTCGCGCGGCACCGGCAAGTCCTCGCTGATCAAGGCCATGCTGCACACCTACGCCAGCGAAGGACTGCGCCTGATCGAGGTGGAAGCGCACGACCTCATCGACCTGCCGGATATTGTCTCACCGCTATACGACCGTCCCGAGCGTTACATCATCTTCTCCGACGATCTGTCGTTTGAAAGCGGCGACGCCAGCTACAAGGCACTCAAGGCCGTACTCGACGGCTCGGTCGCCCGTTCACCCGACAATGTGCTGATCTACGCCACCTCCAACCGCCGCCACCTGTTGCCGGAATACCAGCGCGAAAACCAGGAAGCGCGCCTGGTCGAAGGCGAGATTCATCATGGGGAAGCGGTGGAGGAAAAGATTTCCCTGTCCGAACGTTTCGGCCTCTGGCTGTCGTTCCATCCCTTCAGCCAGGAGCAATACCTGGATGCAACGGAACACTGGATCGAAGAACTGGGAGACAGCGTGGTATTCGACGAAGAAGCCCGCCAGGAGGCGCTGCGCTTCGCCTTGTCGCGCGGCTCGCGCAGCGGGCGAGTTGCCTATCAGTTCGCGCAGGATTGGGTGGGAAGGCAGGGATTAAGTCAGTAACGGCTTAGGCAAAGCGGGATGGCCTCCACGACCATTCCCGCCCTACCCTCAAACGCCCGTCAGCATCCGGGCGGGGCCGCCAAATCAGGAAATGAAATAAGCCGTACGTGCATGCAGGGCGGTGTCGTACATCCCCGCCACACCGCAGACATCCAACGGCACTACCCACTCGTCCTCATCGAATCCCATCAGCCCGAGCGATGGTGCGCAGACCTGGAAATGCACACCGGCCTCCACGGCCAGTTCGATCTGCTCTTCCAGGGACGACATCTCACCTTTCATCATATAGTTGAAGAATTTTCGCCCCAGGCCGCCGAAGGCCATCTTCGATGGTGCAAGGTCACGGGCGCTGCCGGGCAGCATCAGGTTGATCAACTTGTGGGTGAACTTCTTGCCCTTGAGCTTGGTACCCTTCTTGATCACGCTGCAGCCCCAGAAAGTGAAGAACATCGTCACCTCCATACCCATCGCCACGGCACCATTGGCCATCATAAAGGCGGCCATCGCCTTGTCGAAATCATTCGAGAGCAGAATGATAGAGACCTTGTCCTCCGGCACACGTTCGCGAAGTTCGGCCAGTTCATGCTCCAGCGCCTCAAGACGATTCAGGTAATTGTCTTCCCGCGGCAGAGCTTCGATGACTGCGCTATTCGACATACAGTGCTCCTTTGTTATAGTCGGTGCGTTATCTACGTCGTTTATTTAAGTCGCGCGCGATAGAGACGGCAAATCAAAAAATTTAGTTAGTTAGGCTAACAAACAAAGGCTGACCAAACAGGTAATGAGCGAACTCAACCTGATTGAACTACTCAA
>JARRKE010000030.1 GCA_037388465.1 Gammaproteobacteria bacterium | reverse complement strand
CCCGAATGGCTGCGCCTGTCGCGCCATGGTGAGGTGCTGGGCAAGTACCGCATCGCCGGCGGCAAGGACCTGTTGCAACCCGCGCTGGTGCCGCTGACCACTCAGCATGTGCTGGCCTTCATGCGCTACAAGGGGCCGGCGCCGCACCGCGTGATGCGCGCCGAGTCGGTCGATGGCGGGCAGCACTGGTCTACGCCAACCGCCACCGATGTGCCCAACCCCAACTCGGCGGTCGCCGTGCTGCGCCTGAGGGATGGCCGGCTGCTGATGGCCGCCAACCCCATCCGCTCCAACCGGAACGTGCTGGCGCTGCTGATTTCCCGCGATGACGGCCGGCACTGGCAGCGCATCGTCACCCTGGAAGAGGGCGGATCCGAAGCCGAGTTCTCCTACCCGTACATGATCCGCAGCGGCGACAGGATTGATCTTGCCTACACCTGGCGGCGCAAGCGCATCCGGCATGTGCGCTTTAATCTGAACTGGCTGAATGGCAAGGCGCGAGCCGCGCAGCGCGACCCGGCCGCCGCGGACCGGCCGATTTTTCAGGAAAGCGGCTCATGATGCCCTGGCTGCACAACGCCATCGGCCTGCTCGGCACCGCCCTGCTGCCGACCCTGGGACTCGTGCTACTGAGCGGCCTTTTCAGTCGTTCCCTGCGCGTACGCTGGGCGGTCGCGGCGCTCGGTCTGGTGCTGCTTCTGCTGGTGCGCATCGACGGACTGCCCCTGGCGGCCTATACCCGCGCGCTGTTCGGCGATCTCAGCGTCACCACCTGGTGCCTGATGCTCGGCGCGCTGAGCGTTCGCCTGGGCGGCCCTGCCTTGCTGCGTCCGGAGGAGCGGCGGGCGCTGCTCACCCTGGCCGGGCTCGCCGGACTGGTGTTCTATCCCCTGGCCGCGGGTTTGACGACCTTCGATCCCTACGCCCTCGGCTGGCGTCCCTGGCCGCTGGTGCTGGGGCTGCTGCCGATCCTGTTGCTGCTGTGGCGGCTGCCGCGGCGCGGCGGCGCGTGGGTGCTGGCGCTCGCGGTGGCGGCCTTCGACCTGCATCTGCTGGAGTCGACCAACCTGTGGGACTACCTGTTCGACCTGTGGCTGGTGCTTTACGCCTGGGGCTGGGGTATCGCCCGGCTGCTGCACAGCGCCTGGCAAAGGGGAACCCGGAGCCGCTTTCGGGAGACCAAGCTTTCATGAGCGGCCTCTCCTCCACCCCTGATCTGATCATCTCCCTGTTGCTCGGCGCCATCGGCGCCGGCTATTTCCTGTATGGGCGCAAGCAATCCAACCTGGTCTCGATGCTGTCCGGCGTCGGGCTGATGCTGTTTCCCATGTTCGTAAGCAACCCCTGGATCATGGCGGGGGTGGGCGTGGTCCTTTTGGTGTTACCCTTCAAGGTGTCCCTGTAACCGCACCCGAGTCGTCTTGAGCCAGACAGCCGTCCATCGCCCCCGCAAGCGTTTCGGCCAAAACTTTCTGCACGACCGCGGCATCCTCGCGCGCATGGTCGCGGCCATCGCACCCCGTGCCGGCGATCATCTGGTCGAGATCGGTCCCGGCCTGGGCGCGCTCACCGAGCCCCTGCTCCAGCATCTCGACGCCCTCGACGTGGTGGAACTCGACCGCGACCTCATCCCGCACCTGCAAAGCCTCGCCGGCCCGGATCGGCTGCATATTCACCAGGCCGACGCCCTGCGCTTCGACTTCACCGTGCTTGCCGACAAACCGGGCAGTCTGCGCGTGGTCGGCAACCTGCCGTACAACATCTCCACACCGCTTATTTTCCACCTGCTGGAAAACGCGCCGCTGATCCACGACATGCATTTCCTGCTGCAAAAGGAGGTGGTGGACCGGCTGGCCGCCGCGCCCGGCGGGAAGGACTACGGCCGACTGTCGGTGATGGTTCAATACGCCTGCGAGGTGGAGTCCCTGTTTCGGGTCCCGCCCGGCGCCTTTACACCGCCGCCCAAGGTGGACTCGGCCTTCGTGCGCCTGACCCCGTACCCGGAACCGCCCTGGCGGGCGATCGACCCGGCCCTGCTGAGCCGTCTGGTGAACCAGGCCTTCACCCAGCGCCGCAAGACGCTGCGCAACGCGGTCAAGGGCCTGGCCGACAGCACTGACATCGAGGCCGCCGGGCTCGACCCGACCCAGCGTCCAGAGACCCTGTCCGTCGCCGACTACGTGCGCCTCGCCAACCGGCTCACCGACCGTCCGCCGGAGGACGCGTGAAACTCAGCGAGGCGGAGATCTACCCCGACGCCGAGCACCTGGCCGAGGCGGGTGCGCAGCACCTGCTGGAGCGCGCGCACCACGCCTTCACCCTGCATGACGCATTCCATGTCGCCCTGGCGGGCGGGCACACCCCCGCCGCCCTTTACCGCCGGCTGGCGGCCCACGCGGATGGCAGCGACTGGAGCAAATGGCATGTGTACTTCGGTGACGAACGCTGCGTGCCCCCGGACGATCTACAAAGCAACTACCGCATGGCGCGCGAGGCCATGCTCGATGCCCTGCCGATTCCGTTTGAACAGATTCACCCCATGGTGAACCATCCGGAAGCGCCTGCGCGGGACGCCGCGGCCTATGCCGAACTGCTCACCACCCTGCCGCAGGCCGAGGGCTGGCCGGTGTTCGATCTGATCCTGCTCGGCATCGGTCCGGACGGTCATACCGCCTCGCTGTTTCCGGACAGCACCCTGCTGGCCGAGACAGAACAAACGGTAGTCGCGGGATTCGTGCCGCAACAGCGCATGAATCGCGTCAGCCTCACCCGTCCCGTGTTGGAGCACGCCCGCGAACTGGCCTTTCTGGTCTGCGGTGCGGAAAAGGCGCCGGTCATCGGCGCCATCGAGCGCGGCGAGCACCGCAACTATCCTGTACAACAACTCGCCCCGCAGGGGCGGGTGTCGTGGTGGCTGGACGCTGCGGCCGCCGAGGAGATCAGGTCATGAAGGTACTGGCAGCCGATGTCGGCGGCACCAAGACCCTGCTGAATGTCGCCGAGATCGTGGACGGCCTGCCCCGGACGCTGCATCAGGAGCGTCTTCCGAGCAGCGACTACGAACGCTTCGAAGACCTGCTGGCGGCATTCTTCGAACAAACCGGGGCCGAGCCGCACGACATCGCCGCCGCCTGTCTGGCGGTCGCCGGCCCGGTCAGCGACGGCCGTGCACGCCTCACCAACCTGCCCTGGTCGCTGGAAAGCGGCACGCTCACCGCCGCGCTCGGCGGCGCGACGGTGGAACTGGTCAACGACTTCGCCGCGATTGCCTACGCCCTGCCCCATCTGGGTCCGCAGGAGCTGCGCACCTTGCAGGGCGCCGCGCAGGGCGGCCCGCGCCTTATCGTCGGGGCCGGCACCGGCCTGGGGGTCTGTACCATGAGCGCCGACGGCGAAGTCATGCCCGGGGAGGGCGGGCACGCCGGCTTCGCACCAGCCGACGAGCAGCAGGCCCGGCTGTGGACCTTCGTGCAAAGCCGCGAGGGCCGCTGCACCCGCGAGCATCTGCTCAGCGGCCACGGCATCGCCCGCATCTACGCCTTTTTGCATCAGGAACTGGACCATGATCCCGATGAGGCCCTGACCGCGCTCGGCGGCGGCGATCCCGCCGCCCACATCACCCAGCGCGCCGACACCGGCTCGGACAAGGTGGCCCGGGAAACGCTGCGCCTGTTCGCGCGCATCTACGGCAGCCAGGCCGGTGACCTCGCCTTGGGACTGCTGCCGCGCGGCGGCGTATACATCGCCGGCGGCATCGCCCCGCGCATCCTGCCGTTTCTGACCGATGGCGGGCTGCTCGACGCCTTCCTCGACAAGCCGCCGATGCGGGCGCCGCTCGAAAACACGCCGCTGCATGTGATCCTCGATCCCGAGGTTGGGTTGAAGGGGGCGGTGTATCGAGCGTGTCAGATTGGTAAGGCGTGAAAAGTGAGGGGTAAGGCGAAAAGACACAACCTCTCCTCACGCCTAACACCTGACGCCTCACCACAAATCCCCCTCAGAATCTCACCCGTCCCGGGTATAATGTCACCATGACACAGACCCACGACATCCAGGTGGAAGCCGAGAGCTTCTACATCCCCGAACAGTCCGACCCGGACAACGAGAGGTTCGTTTTCGCCTATACGGTCACCATCACCAATCGGGGCGAGATCTCGGCCCGCCTGCTGACCCGTCACTGGGTCATCACCGACGCCAACGGCAAGGTGCAGGAGGTCCAGGGCGAAGGCGTGGTCGGCGAGCAACCGTATCTGCGCCCCGGGGAGCAGTATCAGTACACCAGCGGCACGATGCTGGAAACGCCCATCGGCACCATGCAGGGCAGCTACCAGATGCACGCCGATGACGGCCAGGAGTTCGACGCCGAGATTGCCCCCTTCAAGCTGTCGATTCCCATGAAGCTGCACTGAATCGCGCCGCGCGCAAGCGGCCCCGCCAACGGGAAATGCCATGACTTTGCGCACCAGCTATACCTTCATCGCCCCGCTGTACGACGCGCTCGTCGCCGGCGGGACGGCACGCTTGCGGCGCAACAGCCTGGAGCTGCTCGGTGATCTGACGGACAAGGAGGTATTGCTGTGCGGCGTGGGCACCGGCCTCGACCTGGCTCACCTGCCGCCCGGCCCGCGCTATACCGGCGTGGACCTCACCCCGGCCATGCTCAAGCGTGCCGCGCGCCGTGCACAGGCGCTGCCGATCGAGCTGCGCGAGGGCGACGTGATGGCGCTCGATCTGCCCGACAATCGCTTCGACGTGGTCATCATGCACCTGATCCTGGCCGTGGTGCCGCAGCCGGAGCGCGCCCTCAGCGAGGCGGCACGGGTCTGCCGCCCGGGCGGCCACATCCTGATTCTCGACAAATTCCTGCGTCCCAACCAGCTGGCACCGGTGCGCCGTCTGGTCAATCCCGTGCTGCGCCGGCTCGCGACCCGCACGGACGTGGTGTTCGAGCCCCTGCTGGCGCAGTGCCCGACGCTGTCCCTGCTGGAGGACCGCCCCGCCGTGCCCGGCGGCTGGTTCCGTCATCTGCTGCTGACCAAACGCGCATGAGCCGCCTGCTCAAACCCATACCGCCTGTCTGGCTGCTGGTCGCCGTGCTGGTACTGCTGATCGCCTCGGGGATCAGACCACAAGCGGACCGGCTGACCTGGTTTCTGGAAACCATGCCGGTGATGTTCGGCATGCTCATCCTGGTGCCAACCTGGCGGCGCTTTCCCTTCACCCCGCTGGCCTATCATCTGATGGCCCTGCATGCCGTCATTCTCATCGTCGGGGGCTATTACACCTACGCCCAGGTGCCCCTGTTCAACGACCTGCGTGACGTGCTCGGCTTCGCGCGCAACCATTACGACCGCATCGGGCATATCGCCCAGGGGTTCGTGCCGGCGATCATTGCGCGCGAGCTGCTGATCCGCACTTCGCCGCTGCGCCCGGGGAAGTGGCTGTTCGCCATCGTCACCCTCACCTGTCTTGGCATCAGCGCCCTGTATGAATTAATCGAATGGGCCGTCGCGCTCATGTCCGCCGAGGCGGCACAGGCCTTTCTCGGCACCCAGGGAGACAACTGGGATACCCAGTGGGACATGTTCCTGGCGCTGTGCGGCGCCATCGCGGCGCAGGTACTGTTGTCGCGCTGGCATAATCGCCAGATCGCCAACCTTTAGGAATCCACTCAAGGAGTCATTGTCTTGGCGGTATACGCCATCGGAGACGTGCAGGGCTGTAACGCGGAATTGCAGTCGCTGCTGCAGCGACTGTCGTTCGACCCGACCGCGGACCAGTTGTGGTTCGTCGGCGATCTGGTAAACCGCGGACCGGCCTCGCTGGAAACGCTGCGTTTCGTGCGCGAACTGGGCGATGCCGCGATCGCGGTGCTCGGCAATCACGACCTGCACCTGCTGGCGGTGGCGGCGGGCACCCAGGCGCTCAAGCGCAAGGACACCCTGCAACCCATCCTCGACGCCCCCGATGCCGCCGAGCTGCTCGACTGGCTGCACCACCGGCCACTGGTTCATCACGACGCCGAACTGGGTTTCACCCTGGTCCACGCCGGCCTGCCGCCGCAGTGGGACATCCCTCAGGCCTGCGCCTGCGCACGCGAGGTGGAAACGGTGCTGCGCGGCGCCGATGCCCGCGCTTTTCTGGCGCAGATGTACGGCGACGAACCGTCCCAGTGGCGCGACGAACTGGACGGCTTCGACCGGCTGCGCGCCATCATCAACGCCTGCACGCGGCTGCGCTACTGTACCCGCAGCGGTGAGATGGCCTTGGATTACAAGGGCGCGCCGGGCACCCAGCCCACAGACCTGATGCCGTGGTACGAGGTGCCCGAACGGCGCTCGCTGGGCGCGCGCATCGTGTTCGGACACTGGTCGACGCTGGGATTTCGTGCCGAGAACGAGGCCTATGCGCTGGACACCGGCTGCGTGTGGGGCGGTCTCCTTACCGCGCTGCGCCTCGATACGGACCATCCGGTGCCGGTCAGCCTGCCCTGTCCCGGCGCACTCAAGCCGGGCGTGAACAACGACTGACGTGCCCCCTTAAAGGCGTTTCCACAACGCCTCGATCTCCTCGGCCTGTTGCTTGGCCGCCCTGGCCTGATCCCTGCTCTGCTGCCGGTAACCGAGCCAGTCGAAACTGCTGGAATGTTCGAGCAGGTGGTCGAACTCAATCTGCTGCTGTTTATCGAGAAACCCGATCGACAGGCGATCCCCTGCCTGCAACAACTGGTGCGGCGCGAGCAGCGAATAGTGGCGCAGGTCCGCATGCGGATTGACGAGCATGAGGATATCGAACGGCACGATACGGCTCAGGCGTCGGTTCTGAATCCCCTGCACGCTCACCACCACGCCGTCCTCGCCGATCACCTCCACACCGATCTTCAACCCCTTCTCGGCCAGGTACTCGAGCGTGCGGATCACACCAATACGCCAGTGCGTACCCTCCGGTCCGTGTTCACGAATACCGACCAGTTCGCCGACCCGCGCCGCGGTCGGTACCTCGCGATGCCACTGCAGCCCGTAACCATGTGTGGAGACATCGACGACCTCCCAGTGCGGGGTAACGCCCGCCACATGCTCCCCTTCCTGTTCGGGTTGGGTGAGCAGTGCATCGAACTCCAGTCCGCCCGACCAGGGGTCGCTGCGCGCTTCGTCCTGCAGGCGCAACACTCGCGCTTCGCTGAGCTGCCTGCCGCCACCGTACACCGCCGCCTTGTCGCTGCGCAGGGCGGCGAGTATGGCCGGCATTCCGAGCGCCACGACCACCTCGCGCTGCGCCTTCACCCGCGCGCTCTCCCGCACCCGGGTCACGGTCAACTGGCCCAGCAGATGGCAGGCCAGATCCTGCGTGATGACGGCGGGCTTGCGAATCGCCTCGGCGACTTCATGCGCGTGCAGACACTGATCACGAACGGTTTTCAGAAACCCGCCCAGTTCCAACATGCGCAGTGTGTCCACGGGATTTACCGCATAGACAGGCACATAATGCGCGGGCGAACCCTGCGCCAGGTCCACCAGGTAGGCTCCATGTCCGGTATCGGTCGGCAGTTCGCTGCGCACAGTGCAAACATCGGCGTGGCTGTCGATAAACGCATACAGCATGTCGACCTCTCCCATGCCCAGCCCCAGCGGCCGCGACAGGGCCAGCAGCTGCACCCGCAGAAACACCTTGCGAATCGTTGAGGTCTCGGTCGGCGACACGGCGTCGCCGTGGATCACCTGCTCGGTAAGACTATGTTCTTCGGCAAAGGCGTAGAGCGCGTTGATGTCCTGCCAGGTTTCCGTCCGCGCATGCACGAACATCTCGGCATCGATCAGCAGCACCTGTTCGAGATAGCTCATCGCCCGGTGCGTGCATACGGCCAGTGCCTGTGCGCCGAGATGATGCCCGGGCAGCAACCCCTTCAAACCGCTGCCGGCCTGACTGTCCTCGATGCAGCGCTTGTACCCGATGCCCATTTCCTCGAGCAGGGTCTGCATCAACTCCACGATCATGCGTGAGCGGCTGGGCAGCGGCAGGGTACGGGTGACCAGGTGCCGCTCCAGATGTTTGAGCACCATACCTGCCAGGGGGTGCAGGTATTCCATGTCGGGATAACGATCCGCCATCCCGACGGGATGGCGATTGACGGCATGCAGCGCGTGGTAAAAGGCACGCGCGGTCTCACCCATGTTCACCAGCGGCAATCCGTCCAGCCACAGCTTGAGCTGGCGGGGATGCGTGGGACATGGCAGTTCCAATGACGGATCGTAGTCGGGAATATTCAGCCGCATACGGGAATGTCAACAAAGGCGGGAATCGCCGCTCCTGGCAGTATAGACTCACCGTCGCCCAATATAATCCGGAACTTTCCGGCCCGACACGGGACCAACGGCTGCAACCGTGGACGGCAGAAAACACGGCACCGAGTATCGGATACAATCTGCAACCGCATGACCGATTCATTGCTCATCGAAGCCCTCGGGCTCAGTCATCACTACGGCCAGCTCGCCGCCGTGCGCGAGGTCAATCTCACCCTGCGCCGGGGCGAAGTGCTGGGCCTGCTCGGACCGAACGGCGCGGGCAAGTCCACCACCATGAATATGCTGTGCGGCGTGCTGGCGCCGACCGCCGGGATGATCCGCATCAACGGCATCGACCTGCTCGACGAGCCGCGCAGGGCCAAACAACACATCGGTTACCTGCCGGAACGGCCGCCGGTGTATCGCGACATGACGGTGGACGAATACCTCGCCTATACGGCCCGGCTGCACGGGTTGAAACGCGCGGGCGTTTCACGCGCCCTGCACAACGCCAAGCAACGCTGCGGCCTGGAACAAGCCGGGCGGCGGCTGATCGGCAATCTTTCGAAGGGCTATCAGCAGCGCGTGGGCATCGCGCAGGCCATCCTGCACGAACCGGCGGTGGTCATCCTCGACGAACCCACCGTCGGACTGGACCCGATCCAGATTCACGAAATCCGCGACCTGATCCGCGACCTGGGCAGCAAGCACAGCGTGCTGCTTTCCACTCACATCCTGCCCGAAGTCCAGGCCGTATGTGACCGGGTGCAGATCATCCATCAGGGCCAGACGGTGTTCGACGAATCGCTCGACACACTTGCCCGACGCGAGTCCGACCGACTGCTGGTCGGCTTTGCGCATCCACCGGCCATGGAAGCGCTCAAGGGAGTCGCCGGCGTCAGCGATGTCGAAGCGCTCTCCGAAGGGCGGTTTCGCATCCGCCACGCGGCCGCAACCGATACCGCCGCCGAACTGGCGCGCCGGTCGGCCGAACACGACTGGGGGCTGCGCGAACTCACTCCGGAACGCGCCGGGCTGGAACAGATATTCATGGATCTCGTTTACCGCGAGGCCGAGGCGGCATGACCTTCACCATCGCGCGCACCGAGTTCCGGCGGCTGTTCGGAACCCCGTTGGCCTGGTCGATCCTGGCCCTGTTGCAGTTCATCCTCGCGCTGCTGTTTCTGATTTTCGTGCAAAGCTTCCTGACCCAGATCCAGCCGCACAGCGCCGGACTGGCCAACGCCCCCGGCGTGACCGACTACGTGCTCACCCCGCTGTTCATGTGGGCGAGTATTTTCATGCTCGGGGTCATGCCGCTGCTGACTATGCGCAGCTTCGCCGATGAGCGTGCCCACGGCACGCTGACGCTGCTGTCCAGCGCCCCGATCGCCAGTACGCATATCGTACTCGGCAAGTTCCTGTCGCTGGTGTTCTTCATCATCGTCATGCTCGCCATGCTGATGCTGATGCCGTTGTCGCTGACCGCCGGCACGCATCTCGACTGGGGCAAACTGGCGGCCGGACTGCTGGGCCTGTTCCTGCTGCTCGGCAGCTTCGCTGCGGCCGGCATCTACATCTCCAGCCTGACCGCGCAGCCCATCATCGCCGCCGTCAGCACCTTCGGACTGTTGCTGTTCCTGGTCATTCTTTACATTTCCGGCGCCTCGCAGGGCAGCAGCAGCGCGCTGTTTTTGTACCTCTCCCATTTCAGCCACTTCCTGAATTTCCTGAACGGGAATTTCGACAGCAGCGATCTCCTTTATTACCTGCTGTTCATGCTCACCTTCCTGGTGCTCGCCATCCGCCGCCTGGACCAATTGCGCTTTAAACCATGAAACTGACGCCCCGTTCCCGCCGCTGGCTGATGTTGCAGAACATCCTGTTCGTGGTGCTGTTCCTGGGTGTCGTGGGCGCGCTGGCGTGGCTGTCGAAGACCTACGACTATCAGGCGGACTGGACCGCCAACCAGCGCAACTCCCTGTCGCAGACCTCGCGCAAACTGCTCAAGGCGCTGCCCGCTCCGCTTGAGGTCACCGCCTTCGTACCGGACAATCCGGATCTGCACCGCCGCATCCGTGCCCGCATCAAGGAATACCAGCGCTACAAGCACGACATCACGCTGCATTTTCTCGACCCCTCGCTGCACCCGCAGGAAGCCAAGGCTGCCGGCGTAAACCGGGGCGGCAACCTGGTGTTCAGCTACCAGGGCCGGCGCGAACTCGTCTCCAGCCTCGGCGAACAGCAAATCGCCGAAGCCCTGCAACGGCTGGCGCGCCCGAACAAACCGCAGGTGTATTTTCTGACCGGCCACGGCGAGCGTGATCCCGCCAGCCCCAACAACCCGGGTTATTCGCAGATCGCGCAAACCCTGATACGCAGCGGGCTGGATCTTCACAAACTCAACCTGGTGCGCAAGGACGGCATCCCGGCCGATACCTCACTGCTGGTGATCGCCGGCCCGCAGGATCCGTTCACACCAGGTGAGGTCGCGGCGATCGAACACTTCCTGCAGCATGGCGGCAACCTGCTCTGGCTGCAGGACCCCAGCCTGCCGACCACCCTCAAACCGCTGGCTGGCGAATTCGGCATCCGGTTCCTCAACGGCCTGGTGGTGGAATCCAATCCCAAGCTGCGCGCGCTGCTCGGCATTCAGAATCCCGCCGTGATCCCGGTGATCGACTACACCCTCACCCCGGTCACCCAGGGCCTGCACAATCAGACGATCTTCCCTTTCACCAACGGCATGCAGGTTACCCAGCAGGAGGCCAACTGGATCGCCACCCCTTTCCTGCACAGCCTGCCGAGCAGCTGGAACGCCACCCAGGGGCTGACGCCCGAACTTAAATTCAGCCGACAGGCCGGCGACATCAAGGGACCGATCACCATCGGCACCCTGCTGACACGCATGCATGGCAAACAGCAACAACGGGTCGCCGTGATCGGTGACAGCGACTTCATGGCCAATGCCTTCCTGGGCAACGGCGACAATCTCCAGCTCGCGGTCAACCTGTTCAACTGGCTGGCGCACGACGATGCCCTGCTGAATATCGCGCCGCGCACCGCACCGGATACGCATCTGGTACTTGGCCACAACCAGGGCATTCTGATCGGTGTGTTCTTCCTGTTGATCCTGCCGGCAGCATTGATGCTGGCAGGCGTATTGATCTGGGTGCGCCGGCACCGTCGCTAGCAGGCTATTTATTGTCTACTCATGCGGCACGATAGCGCGTCAAAATCCGTCTCAAAATGCGGGGCTGCGCAGCAGCAAACACTGAGCAAACTGCGCTTTTTCGCCCAATTTTTCCTTCTCTCGCACTCGCCTGAGCGATAATAAATAGCCTACATATGCGTCGTTATCTCTGGATCAATCTGGTGCTTGCCGTCGTGCTGATCGGTGCGGCAGCCGTGATCTGGCTGCATCCCGGCCGGTCGAACAAGCACAGGCACCTGACCGATCTGCACACCGACCGGATCACCCACATCGTCTTCAGGCACCGGGGGCAGGCAACCGTCGAGCTGCAGCGCGATGGCGACCGTTGGATGATGCAAAAACCCTACCCCATGCCGGCCAACCCCGTTCAAGTACGCAAGCTCCTGCACCTGACAAACGAGCAGATACTCGGCAGCTATTCACTGGAGCAGGTGGATCGCAAAAAGGTCGGTCTCGACCCGCCGCTGGCCACCGTTGATTACGCCGGTACCCGGCTGGCGTTCGGCGCAGCCAACCTCGTCACGCACGACCGTCTGGCGCAACTAGACAAACAGGTGTACCGCATCGCCGATCTTGGCGACAGCGTACTGGAGGCCAGCCCGGCCTCGTTCGTCAGCCTCAAGCTGCTGCCCGACAACACAATGTTCAAAGCCATCATCCTGCCTAACCTGCAACTGGATCTCGACGTTGCCAACGAGTGGCAGGCCAAACCTGCGCCGGCCAAGCTGAAGGCCGACACGATGCAGGCACTGGTGGACAACTGGCGGGAGGCGCAGGCCTTGTGGGTACGCGCGGCAAAACCACCCACCGTGAACCGCGGCCGGATTACGCTCAAGCTGAAAAACGGCAAGACCGTGCGCTTTATCATCGTGCAGCACCGCCCCAACCTCATTCTGTTCAGACAGGGCGTCAATCTGAGCTATCTCATGCCGCCCGACGCAACGACTAAACTGCTGCAACTGCAGAGCGGGTCCGGAAAAGCAGCCACGCAATGAACAGCCGCTTCGAACTCCACCCCCAGCTTGCCCAGGACTGTGTGACGCTCGGCCGCTTTGCGCTATGCCGGCTGCTGTTGATGGACGACGCCAACTATCCCTGGTTCATCCTGGTACCCGAACGCGAGAACGTTCGGGAAATCTTCGAGCTGAGTACCGTCGACCAACAACAGCTGCTGACGGAATCCTCGGCGCTATCCGCCACGCTCATGCAGGCCTACGGCGGCGACAAACTCAATGTCGCGGCACTGGGCAACGTGGTTCCGCAACTGCATATCCACCACATCGTCCGCTACCGTCACGATCCTGCCTGGCCGAGGCCCGTGTGGGGACACGGCCCGCGCAAGCCCTACACGGAAGAAGAAAGGGAAAAACGCCTGGCGCCCCTGTGGGCCGAACTCACCGAATTCACCTGGCACAGGTAAATTCGCCTAACAGGCCGTTGTTGTCGCTCAGGCGAGTGCGAGAGAAGGAAAAAGCGGACGAAGAAGCGCAGTTTGCACAGTGTCTGCTGCTACGCAGCCCCGCATTATGAGTCCGATTTTGACGCCCTATCGTGCCGCATGAGTAGACAACAACAGGCTGTTAGCGCGGCAGCGGCAATACCCCCAGAGCGCGCAGCAGACCGAGCGGATACATGCCGCGCGAAATCAGCCGCCAGCCGACCTGACGGATAATGCGCAGGGAGTCGTACACGGGATGGTAGTGGCTGGAACGCGCACCCTCGTGTTTGTGATACACGGTGTCGATCGGCACCCCGCGGCTGTAGATGCCGCTGCGCGCAGCCTGGATAAGGATGTCGCTCTCGAACACGAAGCCGTGCGCCACATCGTGCGGCGCCATCACCTCGCGGAAGACACTGTCGGGATAGGCGCGAAACCCGGACTGGGTGTCGCGAATCGGATAACCCGCCGCCCAGGAGATCCAGAAATCTGCCTGCCGGTTGGAAAAGGCCCGCAGCCACGGGGCGTTCTCCCGCCCCAGCACCCGGGCGCCGATGACGATGCAGCCGGGATTGGCCACGTATTCCTCCAACAGTCTCGGGATATCCTCAGGGCTGTGCTGGCCGTCCCCGTCCAGCGTGATCACCACATCGGCGCCCTGTTCGATGGCATGGATCGCACCGTGCCAGATACTCGCCGCCTTGCCCCGGTTATGACTGTTGCGCAACAGCGTGACATCCAGCTCATCGAGCTGTGCAGCGGTTGCGTCGGTGGAGCCGTCATCCACAACGATGACCTGATCCACCACCGCACGTGCGCGGCGCGCGATACCCGCAATGGTGGCAGCTTCGTTATAGGCGGGAATGACGACGGCAGGTTTCATTCTGGTGACAGAAAATCAAAAGACGGCAGTGTGGCCCAGGTTTGTGACGATTGCATTATCCAGCCACCTGCCATGACTGGCCAGCCGTCACAAATAAAGACGAATGCTAGGCCATACCACCGTTGATGGAGATCACCTGCCCGGTGATGTAGGCGGCGCGCTCCGAAGCCAGGAAGGCGACCAGATCGGCGACCTCCTCCGGCTGACCGGCGCGCTTCATGGGAACGAGCTGTTTGACGAGATCGGCGTCGAACGTGCCGCCGCTCATCTCGCCCTCGATGATGCCGGGGGCGACGACGTTGACGGTGATGTTGCGCGAGGCGAGTTCGATGGCGAGAGATTTGCTGGCGCCGTGCAGGCCGGCCTTGGCGGCGGCGTAGTTGGCCTGGCCGCGATTGCCCATCACGGCGGCGATGGAGGACAGACTGATGATGCGCCCCCAGCGGGTGCGGATCATGGGCATCAGCAGCGGCTGGGTGACGTGGTAAAAACCGTGCAGGCTGACGTCGATCACCCGCCGCCACTGGACTTCGCTCATCCCGGCCAGCGGAGCGTCATCGTGCATGCCGGCGTTGTTGACGACCACCTGGACGGGGCCGTCCTCGAGCAGGGCTTCGAGACTTGTGCGAGTGGCCTCGGCATCGGTGACGTCGAACACCACACTGCGGGCCTGTCCGCCCTCGTTGCGGATACCCTCGGCGACGGCCTCGGCGCGTTCGGGACGCGAAGCCGCATGCACGATGACTTCATAGCCCTCTGCAGCCAGTCGGCGGCAGACCGCACCGCCGATATCGCCGCTTCCGCCGGTCACCAGCGCGCGCTTCATGCTGCCTCCCGCGCGACCACCATCAGCCGGCCCGCTGCCAGCACCCGGTCCGCCGCGCTCAATTCAAACCCGTACATCAGATTGCCGCCCTCTCCCATCAGACGTTCCGCATCCACCTGCAGCGGCGCTTCGATAGCGTCCAGGTGGGGCACGTTCAAACTGACCTCGCGGATGGCCGCGAGGAATCCCTGCCCCAGCGATTCGCCGCGCGCCCGGGCGAGCAGGCCGCCGTGCACCGCCATGGCCTGCGCCCCGTATTCCACACCGTGCACCGCGGCCAGCACGCCGTCCCGGCGCAAGGGGTTGTCGGCCCGCAGATGACTGCGACTCAGGCAGCGAATGCGCGATTCGTCCCAGGCCTCGACGCCGTCGAGCAGGCACATGGCGCCATCGTGCGGGATCAACGCGCACAGTTCCTCGCGCTCGATCAGCACGGCACGCACTCCACCAGCAGCTGCCGCCCGGGCAGATAAGGCAGCACCAGGCGGGCGGTAGCCCCTTCCGCCAGTGCCTTCAGCAACGGCAGGGCGCGGGCGGCGGGATTGTCCCGGCGCAGCGCTTCGAGCCCGGCGTGATCGAGCACGGTTTCTTCCTGGTCCTTGACCAGCTCCAGGGTCAGGCAGGCCGAACTCGCGGCGCTGGCTTCCTGGGTCAGCACCAGGGCGCAGCCGAAAGGCTCGCGCACCGGACGCGCCTCGCTGATCGGAAACGGTGGCGGCACGTCATAGGCCGCCAGCAGGACGGAGCCGCCCTCCAGGCCAACCTGGGTAGCGGCCTCCATGAGCCCGGCGGCAAAGCTGGCATCGAAGGCCGACAGTGAGGTCGACGGTGCGCGGGACTTGCTGGCGATGGACCAGTAACCCGCCGGTGCGTTGTGCACCGAATTGTGGAACTGGGTCGGGGAGATTGCCGGATCGCTGGATGCCAGGGTCTCGCAAATCGCGTGGATGATATCCATGTCGCCGCTGGCGGAAGCGAACACGCTGGCCAGCTCCGCAAGATCGGCCTCGGCGTTTTGCGCGGCCTCATACGCGACTGCCAGAGCCAGGCGCATGATGGGGCTGGTACGGCGCCGCTCGTTGGGCGGCAGGATTTCGGGGGTCAGGCGCGGCAGCGAGGTCGCCTCGTAGTCCGTCTCGCCGGCCAGGCAGCGCTGTCCCTCTTCCCAGCCTGCCAGACCGGGGGCGGCCAGACCGATACCGCTGATGTGGATCTCGTTCATTGCCGGCACCCCAGGATGAGACTCGCGTTGCTGCCACCAAAACCGAACGAGTTGGTCATCACGTAACTCACCTCGGTATCGCGGTTTTCGAGCACGACGTTGCTCTGGAAGGCAGGGTCCACGTTTTGGGTGTTGATGCTGCCGGGTATGAAGCCATGCTCGATGCTCAGGCAGCCGAAACCTACCTCGGTGATGCCTGCGGCACCCAGG
This sequence comes from Gammaproteobacteria bacterium, assembly GCA_037388465.1. Taxonomy (NCBI): domain Bacteria; kingdom Pseudomonadati; phylum Pseudomonadota; class Gammaproteobacteria; species Gammaproteobacteria bacterium. The sequence goes on along the minus strand of JARRKE010000030.1, from coordinate 6,047 downwards.
GTGTGACCGGTCCAGCCCTTGGTCGAGCTGCACGGGGTCTGGGTGCCGAGCACGGCGGTGACGGCGCGATCCTCCGCCGCATCGTTGGCCTGGGTCGCCGTGCCGTGGAGGTTCACGTAATCGATGGTGTTGGCGTTCAGACCGGCCCGCGTCAGCGCCGCGCGCATGGCGTCGGCGGCGCCCAGCCCTTCGGGATGAGGCGAGGACATGTGATAGGCATCGGCGCTTTCGCCGTAACCGAGCACACACAGGCAGTCGTCCGTCTCGTCGGCCCATTCGATCAGGGCGAAACCTCCCGCCTCACCGATGTTGATGCCGTCGCGTTCGGGATCGGCGGGACGGCAGGGCTGCCCCGACACCAACTGCAGGGAGTTGAAGCCGTACAGCGTCATCAGGCACAGGCTGTCCACGCCGCCGACGATCGCGGCCTCGCACAGTCCGGCCTGCATGTGCCGCCAGGCGGTGGCGAAGACCTTGGCGCTGGAGGAACAGGCGGTGGAGATGCACTGGGCCGGCCCTTCCAGCAACAGGGCGTCGCGCACGTAGGAGGCCAGCGAAAACACGTTATGAGTGTGCTGGTAATCGAACCAGTCGGGCAGCGGCTGATCCGCGCCGTGGCGGGCCCGGTAGGCACGCTCGGTCTGCTCGATGCCGGAGGTGCTGGTGCCCATGAACACGCCGATGCCGTCCGCACCGTAACGGCTGCGCGCCTGCAGGCAGGCCTCCTCGAAGCCGTCCTGGGCCAGGGCCAGCTGCGCCAGCCGGTTGTTGCGGCAATCATAGGCGGACAGGCGCCCGGTGACGGGCAGGTCCTCCAGCCCCTCGACCCGGCCGATCCAGGTCTCAAGCTCGGCGCCCTCGAAATCACATGGCGTCAAACCGCTGCGCCCGGCGCGCAGGGCTTCCAGCGAGGCGGCGTTTCCTCGGCCCAGCGCATTCGTCAGGGTGTAGGCGGTGATTCGCAGGGGACGCATGTATGGTTCTGTGTTTTTTCTTTATGTCTCGGCCCTGGGCCGACGCTGGGCGAGCAGCATCGCCAGCAGGTAGGCGCTGCCGACCCCGACTGCGGCGGTCAACCCGATGGCCCGCAGTACCGGCAACGACGAGACGGCAAGGATAGCAAACACCAGAACGGTGGAGATAGCGCACAGGCTGAGCGCGTGCAGGGTCGCCGCACGCGCCGCCCGGTCCGGTTCGCGATGGCTGAAGAACAGCGCGTAGTCCATGCTGATGCCCGCGACCAACAGCAGGGAAACCAGATGGAAAATCGACAGGTGTTCTCCCGCCGCCACCAGCACCGTCACATCCAGCAGCAGCGCCAGGAACAACGGCCCGATAACCACGAAGACGAATCTTATGCCGCGCAGGCCGACCGTCAGCACCAGCAGGATGATGACCGCCGCCAGCAACAACTGCTGCAGGGCCCGATGGCGGAACGCCTGCATCAGGCCGGTGGACTGGGCGCGCATGTCCAGATAGCTGACGTTCTTGAAGTGCTGCGACGCGAACCAGTCGCTCAGCGGCTGCGGCGCCTTGACCCCGATCAGCGGCACCAACGCAACCCATTCGCCATTGTGTGTGTACAGCAGACTGCCGATCCGGGCGCCCAGCAGGGTGCCTTTCGCCTCGGCGGGCGTCACCGGCGACTGGCGGCGCGCCTGCTGTACGGCCTCGATGAACGGCTGGAACAGACCGGCGCGAAACGGCAGCCCCGCCAGGGCCTGGTCCATCCGGCGGCGCAGGGTTTCGGCATCCGGCAGCGCGGCCTGACGCGCACGCTGGGTGGCCGCATCGGGCAGGTAGCGCGCCGCCATATCGAAGCCGCGCAGCCAGCCATCGCGGATCGGCCCCTCCCTGAGCGCCCGTCCCAGGACCTGGCTGCGCTGCAGCACCTGCTCGGCCGTCGCGCCCTGCACCACCACCAGATGACTCACCTCGGCTGCGTCCAGGTCCGCGCGCAGGCGTTGGTCCAGCGCCAGGGACGCGGGCGGGATGGGACTCAGCGCCGACAGGTTGTCCTCCCAGATGCGGTCGCGGTGCTGCCAGAGCACCATGGCCGAAAGCAGCACGAGCGCCAGCAGCAAGAGCATCGCGACCGGCCGCGGCCGGATGCGCTCCGCCATGTGTTCCAGCAGGACGGTGCGGCGCACCGGCTCGAACCCCTGCGGAATCAGGCGCGGCAAGACCCAGCGGGTGAAACCGGCGGCGGCCGCCAGGCCGGCAATGGCGAAGGTGCCCAGTTGCCCCAGGCCGACGAACCCGGTACCCAGCAGGGCGAGATAACCGGCCATGGTCGTCAGCACCCCGAGGCGCAGGGTCGGCCAGATGCGCCGCAGGCTGGTGCTTGGGGATTCCCCGCCGGACAAATGGCTGAACAGGTGCAAGGGGTAATCGATGGCCACCCCCAGCAGGGTGGCGCCGAAGGCCAGCGTAATCCCGTGAATCTCGCCGAACACCGCATTCACCGCCACCACGCCGGCCAGGACGGCGCTGCCCAGCGGCAACGCCGACAGCAACACCAGCCGAAACGAACGGTAGACGGCGAGCAGCAACAGCACCAGCGCCACGCTCGCCAGGCTGCTGAACCACTGCGAATCGGACTTGATGGTGTCGCGCGACTGCACCGCGAACACCGGCGGGCCGCTCAGAATCAGATGCAGCCTGCCGGCCGCGTTCACGGCCGCAAAGCTCGAGTGCAGGGCCCCGATCGCCTGCTGCATGGCCCCCAGGTCCAGCCCCGGGGCGCGTGTCTCTGCCAGCAGGAGGGCCCGTTCGCCATCGGGCGAGACCCAGACGCCGTTGCGCCGTTCGGGGGCCTGGGCCGGCTGCCAGGCGCTGAGCATGGCCAGAAACGCGCCGGTGGGGTCGGCGGGCAAAAAGCGCTTTTCGAGCATGCCGAGCGGCGTGCCCAGCTCGGCCAGACGCATCTGCAGATCGGCATGCAGTTTGGTTACGGTGAACGCCTGGGCATCGACGGCCGGACTCAGCAGATAGCGCCAGCCGAACAGCTGCCGCTCCTCGGCCGGATCGAGATGGAGCTCGCCGTTGGCCACCTGCGCGAACAAACCGCTTTGACGCAACCTGCCGGCGTAGGCCCGGCTCGCCGCCGCCCGTTCGGCGGCGGTACCGCCGTCGATCGCGATCAGGATGGCACGCGCGGCAGGCGAATCCTGCATCTCCTCCAGCATCAACCGCTGCTCGGCCGTGTGCCCCGGCGGCATGAAGACCGACAGGGCCGTGCTGAGCCGCAACGCATAATGCAGATAAACGCCGCCGGCGCAGACCAGCGCCAGCCATAGCAGCGGCGCGGCCCAGCGCGCCTCAGCCAGCCGACGCAGGACGCTCATGCAGCACTTGATGGGAAAGTTTGAGGACGCTCGTATCGCCGCCCACTTCCTGCATCTCCACCTCATCCAGGCGAATGCCCGAACCCTTGAGGGTGATGGCGCGCACATAGTTCGCCAGCCCGGCATCGGCCGGTGTCAGCTCCAGTGTCCAATGCGCCCGGTCGCCCTTGAGGCGGGTCTTGAAATAGGCGTGCAGGGTCTTGCCGTCACCGGCCAGGGTGGCGCGCAGCGCGGCGATGAACGCCGCCAGGGTTGGATAGTTGTCCAGACGCAGGCTGCGCTTCTCGCCCTGGGCACCGATCGTCTCGACCGAATCGCCCTGCACGGTATACCCCGACCCGCCGCCCGCGTCGTGCTTGGCCAGATAATCGGGTGCGCGGTAGACCAGTGTCCCCTCGGTGATCAACGGCACGTCGACGAATCCTGACTGCCGGGTCTCGGTATAGTGCGCGGTCGATTCGCCGACCCGGGCGAACCCGTGCAGCAGCGCATCCAGGGACCACGCCTGTGCCTGCGCCGCCGCTGGCATACCGCTGAACAGCAGGAAGGCCGTGAAGCAGATACGGATGAACGCGGATCGTGAAACGGGTCGGGCGGCGGTTGTGATGGAGGTCATGGGTGGAGGCGAATCGGGCTTTGTATGGCGCCAGCACGTGTTCATGAATGAATGCTCGGCAGATTCTGTTGTGGTTGTCGAAGATGGTGCGGCGGGCACGGGCTGGCAAGATCCCCGACACGGGTTGAGCCTATTGGTTGCCGCACCGCCTATCTAGTATGAAGATAAACGGCCACCGCGTGAATCCGACCGCCATGATCCAGTTCGCCCGCTCCCTCAGCGCCTACGGCACACCGTCTTTCAACGAGGTCGTGCAGACCGAGATCGAAAACCTGGGCGCGGACTCGCTGCCGCTGCAGGCCGGATTGTCCCGGTCCAGCGTCGCCCTCGACGACGACATCCGGGCCATGGTCATCAGCGTTTCCGAGGAACCCGGCTCCATCCGGGTCAAGGCCGGCATCTTCTACGCCGGGATCATCGCCGGCTGCAGTTGCGCCGATGACCCGACTCCCGTCGACGTGCAGCCGGAGTATTGCGAGGTGCGCTTCGATATCGACAAACATACCGGCCGGGCGACGGCGACGCTGCTTACCGACGACCGCTAGCGCCGCGGCTAGGACCCACGCTTCCAGTAATCGTAAAAGTTGAACCAGTTGTACGGTGCCAGGCGTGCGTAATGTTCCAGGCGTGAAGCGTATTCCTGGGTCAGTCGCTGCACCTCGGCCTCACGTTCTCCGCGCGGCACGTCGATCCCGTCGGTGAGCACTTCGAAGTGGATGTCGTAGCGGTTGCCTCCGCTGTACAGACCGAAAAACAAGATCACCGGCACCTTGAGAGCGGCGGCCATGAGCATCGGCCCGAGGGGGAATTCGGCCTGCCCGCCCAGAAAATCGCAGGTCGTGGTCTTGGCGCTTTCCGCCACACGGTCGCCCAGCATCCCCACCAACTGGCCATGGGTCACGGCTTCATGCACCTGCAGCAGCGTATCGTGCCGCCCCAGGGGAATGACGGTGTCCGCCACCGCCGGGTTGAGGCTCATCAGCAGGCGGGTAATGGTCTGGTTGTGCTCGGGGTACATAAGGATCTTGAGCGGCAGGTCGTGCCATTGCAGGCCCAGGGCGCGCAGCACCTCGAAACTGCCCAGGTGCGAGCCGAGCAGCAGGCAGCCTTTACCGCTGCGCACCTGGCCGAGCAGGATGTTTTCGTTGTGGACGTGCACGTCGAACAACCCGTCGCGCCCGGCCAGCAGGAACACCCGGTCGAGAATGGTGGCGGCAAAACAGTAGATATGCCGCGCCATGTCCAGCCAGCCGGGCTCGCGTCCGAGCACCCGGCGCAGATAGTTGCGCGAATGGGCATGGGACGCGGTGGCGCGCAGCAGGTAATAGGCTGTGATGGGATACAGCAGCAGGCGCGTGAGACCGCGGCCCAGGTGCAGCGCCAGCCAGCGGATGATCATCAGCGCCGTGGCACTGCCGCGTTCGGTCTGTTCGGTCCAGGCGCGGCTCACCGTTCCGCCCCGCCGGCGATGCGCAGGCTGCCCTGGGCGATCACCTCGTCCTCCACACGGCAGGTGAAGCGCCGCGTCTCGCCATCGGCGGATTCGAAACTCACCCGGCAATGCTGCCCCGGCAACAGCGGACGCAGGAATTTGACCTGCCGGATGCCCGTCACCTGCACGCCCCCGCCCAGCAGACCGAAGACGTGATCCAGGATCACCACGCCCGGCACCACCGGCTGCCCCGGGAAATGGCCCGGCAGGGACGGATGGTCGTCCGGAATGACGAATCCCGCCTCGTTCATACCTGCACCCCGCGGCTGGCCAGCAGGTCGAGGATGGCCTGGCGCGGCAGCTTGCCAGTGGCGTTGCGCGGCAGGCTGTCGACCTTGACCAGGGGGCGCGGCAAAAACACCGGGTCGAGGCTGCGCCCCAGGGCCTTCAGAATGTCGGCCTCGCTGAGTCCGGGCGCCACGACCAGAGCGGCCAGGCGTTCGCGCACACCCTCGTCCGGCACCAGGAACACACCGTCTTCGACGCCGTCGATGGCCAGCAGGCGGTGGTTGAGATCGCCGAGCGCGGCGCGCTTGCCGGCGATGTTCACCAGGTCCGCCTTGCGTCCCAGCCACTCGAACCGCCCGTCCTC
>JARRKE010000029.1:22272-33709 GCA_037388465.1 Gammaproteobacteria bacterium | reverse complement strand
CCAGAGCCCAGATAAGATTCACTGCTGTATGTCTGGTCTTTCTTAAAAAATCACCAGCTTTTTGCTCTTGCTCCCATAATCCCTTCGAACTATTACCCGAATAATTATAATCAGCTAAAGCAATACCCAAAGCTCCGGCAATACCGATAGCAGGTGCTCCTCTGATTCGTAAACTTTTAATCGCTTCCCCCAAGGTTTCAATATCATCGATATCCCTGTAAATGAGTTCTTCCGGCAGCTTACTCTGATCTATGAGTCTTATTTTATTATTCTTCCAGGCAATAGTTTCAACCGGCATAGTTATTTCCCCATTATTTGTACAACGATCTTCCGATGCCGGGTCCGATTATCACAGTCAATCACCACAATCTGTTGCCAGGTACCAAGCAGGAGAGTTGCATCTTTAAAAGGAACGGTAAAAGAGCCTCCCAGAATTGCTGCCCGTACATGGGAATTTCCATTCCCATCCCCCCAGGTGGCATCATGGTAATATTGTTTTCCGGAAGGGGCAAATTTCTCCAAAGCTTCGGGAAGATCTTTTAAAAGTCCGGGTTCGAATTCAATAGTAGTCACTGCAAAATTTTAAATAATTCAACATTATTGGTTTATTGATTTTTGCTTTTTACACGTTAAACAAAATTATTAATTATTATTTGCCTTTAACCGGCAAGAACTGCTGTTACTGATTTGGATTCCCCGAAATTGTCAATATATCTTTTTAAAAAATTCTTCAGGGTATAGTTATGACTCTGAGGACCGTCAGCTTCCAATACATAGGCAGCTGCCAGACTACCCAGACGGCCAGCTTCTTCCCAACTAAGCTTGCCACCTAATCCCTTCAGTAAACCCGCCCGGAAAGCATCTCCTACTCCGGTGGGATCACCATGTTTATTAATTTTAGCAACCGGAATGTGCACTTGCTTATCTTCAGGGTGCGGTATCGGGCATGATGCAATGCTAGAGCTGATTAATGGGATTGTCCGGAACCGAGGTTACAGAAATGTAACAAATCCCCGTTTATAATCCGCGGTTGGCGGAGGGCACCCGCAGCCACATTGGAATGAGGATCTTCGAACATGCAGAAGAACGACATCTCACAGCATATTTCCCAGCAGTATAACGAAGAGCTGGAAGAGCTGCGCAACAAGGTGCTGGCCATGGGCGGGGTGGTCGAGAAGAACATCGCAGACGCCATTCACGCGCTGGTGACCGGAGACAGCAAACTGGGCGACGACATCGCCACCGCCGACTACCAGGTCAATTCCCTGGAGGTCGAGATCGACGAGGAATGCGCCCATATCCTCGCCCGCCGTCAGCCGACCGCAGGCGACCTGCGCCTGATCATGATGGTGATCAAGACCATCACCGATCTGGAACGCATGGGCGACGAGGCCGAGAAGATCGGTCGTCTCGCCGCGGGGCTGGCCTCGCAGTCGAGCACGCGCAATTCCTATGCGGAGATTCGCCACCTGGGCGAGCAGGTGCGTCAGATGCTGCACGATGCGCTCGACGCCTTTGCGCGCATGGACGTGGACGATGCGCTCAAGGTGGCGCAGGAAGACGCCAAGGTCGACACGGAATACGAGTCCATGCTGCGCCAGCTGATCACCCACATGATGGAAGACCCCCGCAACGTGCGCCGGGCCATCGACATCATGTGGTGCGCGCGCGCCCTGGAGCGTATCGGCGATCACGCCAAGAACATCTGCGAATACGTGGTCTACATGGTGTGCGGCAAGGACGTGCGCCACACCTCGATTGAGCAGATGGAAGAAGAGATCAAGGCCCGCGGCTGACCCCGTCCTGGCGCCGGACGCCCAGTCCGGCGATGAGCGCCTCGCGTGAGGCGACGCCGGGGATCACCTGATCCGGCAGCACGTAGGTGGGCACGCCGCGAACCCCGTAACGCCCTGCCAGCTGACGATACACCTCGAGGTGGCGTTCGAACTCGGGGTCGTTCCAGGCCGCTTCGCGCACCTGCTCCGAAATCCCGCAGTCATTCGCCAGCGCGTCGAGTACGTTGCGCTGTCCGATGTTCTCGCCGTCCAGAAAATACGTCTCAAATAACCGCGTGTGCAGCGCGTAGAAATGCCCGGGATCGAGGTGCTTGACGCCTTCGGCGAGCAGCAGGGCCGGGTGGGAGTTGGCCGTGAAGCGGCGTTCGGGCAAACTCAGTCCGTCCTCGTTTGCGAGTTCGTTCAGGGACCGGTTCAGGGCCTGCCATTGATCGGGGGTGTAGGACAGGTCCTCCACGGGCATCCCCGCGGCCGGCGTCTCCGGATGGATTTCCACCAGGCACCAGTTGATCTGCAGGTTGTAGTCCTCGCGCAGGGCCAGCAGCCGGCGGCTGCCGATAAAGCAGAACGGACAGATATAGTCGATAAAGACGCTGATTCGGATCGGTTCGCTCATGATCAAGTCGCTCGATTCATACGATTGTCTTAAAGTATAGACGCCACCCCGGAAACCAGATCGCAGTTGCCCATGCCTCCCGATTTCACGCACGCGCCCCGTCCTGCGGAAGACCGCTCGTCTCTGAACGTCGAGTGGCTGGGCCTGTGCGACTACGAGCCGACCTGGCACGCCATGCGCGATTTCACCGAGCGGCGCACGCCGGAAACGGCGGACGCCCTGTGGGTGGTCGAGCACCCGCCGGTTTTCACCCTGGGCCTGAACGGGCGCCCCGAGCATGTGCTGGCGCCCGGCGACATCCCGGTGGTGCAGGTGGACCGGGGCGGGCAGGTGACCTACCACGGGCCGGGGCAGGTGGTGGTTTACGTGCTGCTCGACCTGAAACGGCGCGGCCTCGGGGTGCGCGCCCTGGTGACGCTGCTGGAGCAGTCGGTGATCGAGCTGCTTGCGGAACAGGGCGTCGACGCCGCTGCCCGGGCGGATGCCCCCGGCGTGTACGTCGACGGCGCCAAGATCGCCGCCCTCGGCCTGCGCATCCGGCGCGGTTGCAGCTATCACGGCCTCAGTTTCAACGTGGATATGGACCTGGAGCCGTTTTCCCGCATCAATCCCTGCGGCTACGAAGGACTGCCGGTGACGCAGCTGCGCGACCTGGGCGTGAGGCTCGACTGGCAGACGGCCGCCGACGCCCTGGTCCGCATTCTGCAGCGCCGGCTCGCCCGGCCCTGAGGGCTGCGCGCGGCCCGGATTTCCGCTAACCTCGCCGGCTTGCGTCCATGGACACCACCGGCCCCGTGCGTATCTTTCTGAACCGCATCCTGCCCTGGCTGATCGCCGCTGCGTTCATCGTTCTCGTCCAGTACGTCGAGGGCTGGGCGCGGGTGCTGGCCGCCTGGCGCGAGATCAGCTGGCTGACCGCCCTCGGCGCCCTGCTGCTGGTGTTCGCCAGCTACGCGGTGCGCGCGCAGCGCCTGTACCTGCATTTCCGTCCCGCTCTGGCAGGCCACTGGCTTGGCTGCCTGAAGCTGATGCTCTACCACAACTTTCTCAACAACCTGCTGCCGCTGCGTACCGGCGAGGTGAGCTTTCCCGTGCTGATGGGGCGCTATTTCGGGGTCGAGGCGCGCGCCTCGGTGCCCGCGCTGCTGTGGTTCCGGGTGCTGGACCTGCACAGCCTGCTGGCCTACGGCGTGCTGGTCTTTGGCGGATTTTATCTGGGATGGCGGGGCGGGGCGGCCCTGCTGGGGCTGTGGCTGGTGGTGCCGATCCCGCTGGTGCGCCTGCGTGACCGCCTGCTGGGCCTGTTCGAGCGGCTGTCGCCGGGGCGTGTGCGCGGCGCCCTGACGGCGCTGGTCGAGACCGTGCCCGCGCGGTTCGGCGACGTGCTTTGGGTCTGGCTGCTGAGCGCCCTGAACTGGGGGCTCAAGCTGTACGCCTTCGCGCTGATTCTGGTCGATCTGCTTGGTGTGGGGGCGGCACAGGGCTGGATGGGGGCCCTGGGCGGCGATCTGACCAGTGCCCTGCCGATCCACAGCGCCGCCGGATTGGGGACCTACGAGGCCGGGGTGGTGGCGGGCATGGCCCTGCTGGGGGTGGCCCCGGGCGAGGCGCTGCGCGGTGCGGTCAACCTGCACCTGTTTCTGCTGGTGGCGATGGGGCTGGGGGCGTTGCTCGGCAGCTTTCTGCCGCGCCCGGCGATGGCGGTAAAAGGAAAAGTCTGAGCTAAGGGCTTGAGCCGTAAGTAAGGGATGGGGGCGAGGCGGTTTTTCGCCTCACCCCTTACCCTTTACGAGCAGGTCACTGAGCCGGCGGCTTGATAGCGGGCTGCGAGAGGACCCATTTCGCCATGGCTTCGGCATCGGCCAGGGAGATCTGCGGATGGGCAGGCATCGGCACACCACCCGTGTAGGCATTCCAGACGCCGGCGCCACCGGCGCGAATCTTGTCGGCGAGCATCTTCACCGCACCCTTTTTATCTTTGTACTTGTAGGCGATCCAGCCGTAGGCGGGGCCGACGATCTTGGCGGCGTCCGCGTGGCAGGCAAAGCAGCCATGCTCCTGCATCATGGCCTTGATATCGGCGGCATTGGCCAGGGAACTGGCGCCCAGGCCGAGCGCTGCGACCATCGCGGCGGCGATTACTTTTTTGGACATGCTGAATGTCTCCTCTGTTGGAAGTCTTTATAAGGTCCGGAAGTCTCCAAATCCGACCAAGCCGGGTGGATATCGTTCATCCGACCCTTATGACCCTGTGCATATTAGTCTCGGGTGCCCCCGTCAGCAATCCGCGGGGACGTCGCCGGGGAAGATGACTGACCAACCCGGCCCCCGACAAAACCGCATTCAGCGAGCCGCAGCGCGCTCGATCCGTCTGGCATGCCGGCACACGATCTGCTGCCGTGGAAGACCCGCAACATCGTTCGCAGGCTCGCCCTTCGGGAACCCCCCGGAAAATCCGGTTCTGCGTTGCATTGCTTGGCAAGGACGCGCCATTCCCTGCGCACCGCGCCTTGATCCGGATTCTCTGTGGGGCTCTGAATGTAGCTTTGTCGGGGGTCGGATTAGTATCATGCCCGCTGCACATAAAACTTGATCAGGATCATGTCCCCAGCCGAATACGATCTCCCGCCGCATCGCCTCAGCGTCGTCATCCCACTGTACAACGAGGTCGAAAACGTCACGCCGCTGGTCGCGCGCATGCATGAGGCGCTGGCGGAATATGCGCATCCCTGGGAGCTGATCCTGGTGAACGACGGCAGCCGCGACGGCACCGCGCCCGCGCTGGATACGACAGCGCGGGAATACGGCGCCCATGTGCGGGTGGTGCATCTGCAGCGCAACTTCGGCCAGACGGCCGCCATGCAGGCCGGTATCGACACGGCGCGCGGCGATGTGATCGTCACTCTGGACGGCGATCTGCAGAACGATCCGGAGGATATCCCGCGTCTGGTGGCGCGCCTGCTCAACGAGGATCTCGACCTGGTTGCGGGCTGGCGTAAGAACCGCCAGGACACGCTGATGATGCGCAAGATTCCGTCGCGCATCGCCAACCGCCTTATCGGACGCATCACCGGTGTACGCATTCACGATTACGGCTGCTCGCTGAAGGCCTACCGCGGCGACGTGATCCGCCAGGTACGCCTGTACGGCGAGATGCACCGCTTCATCCCGGCGTGGATGGCGGCCTATACCCAGCCGGAGCGCATTCAGGAAGAGGTGGTCGCGCATCACCCGCGCACCCGCGGCACCTCGAAATACGGCATCTCGCGCACCTTCCGCGTGCTGCTCGACCTGCTGGTGGTGTTCTTCTTCATGCGCTACAACGCGCGGCCGGGCCACTTCTTCGGTCTGGTCGGCATGGTCTTCGGCGCCCTGGGCGGTGCCGCCCTGGGCTACCTGTTCATTCTCAAGCTGCTGGGCGAGAGCATCGGCACCCGTCCGCTGCTGATCACCGGCGTGCTACTGGTGCTGATGTCGGCCCAGTTCCTGAGCATCGGCATCATCAGCGAGATGCTGACCCGCATCTACTACCTCTCCAGCGAACACCGCGCCTACACCGTGCGCAACCGCCAGGCCCTCGAGATCGCCGAGGATGCCGCCTGGAAAGCGCCGGCTGCCGCCTGAATCCGGTTTTTACTGCCCGCCGGCCGCGCGTGCGGCGATCTCCGTCGCCAGGGTAATGGCGGCCATCAGGCTGCCGGTCTCGGCGCGGCCGGTGCCGGCGAGTTCCAGCGCCGTGCCGTGATCCACCGAGGTGCGGATCATGGGCAGGCCGAGGGTGATGTTCACCGCGCGTCCGAAGCCGGCGTGCTTGAGCACCGGCAATCCCTGATCGTGATACATGGCCAGCACGGCGTCCGCACCGTCCAGGTGTCGGGGTGTGAACAGGGTGTCGGCGGGCAGGGGGCCGATCAGGTCCAGCCCCTGCGCACGCAGCATCTCCAGCGTGGGAGCGATGATGTCCATGTCTTCGCGGCCCAGGTGGCCGCCCTCGCCGGCGTGCGGGTTGAGGCCGCACACCAGGATGCGCGGGCGCGTGAGGCCGAAACGCAGGCGCAGGTCGTGATCCAGGATATGCAGCACCTGTTCGAGCGTGGCGGGGGTGATGGCGTCCGGCACCGCGCGCAGCGGCAGATGGGTGGTCGCCAGGGCGACCCGCAGGTTGCCCGCCGCCAGCAGCATGACCGGGTGCTGGCCGCCGCAGCGCGCGGCCAGATATTCGGTGTGCCCGCTGAAGGGGATGCCGGCCTCGTTGATCACGCCCTTGTGTACCGGCGCGGTGACCAGCCCCGCGAAGCGGCCTGAGAGGCAGCCTTCCGCCGCCCGGTCCAGGGTCTCGAGTACGTAGCCGGCGTTGGCGGGGTCGAGGTGCCCGGGGCGTGCCGGTTGTAGCAGCCCCACCGGCAGCACCGGCAGCACGCCCGCTTCGTGGCGTGCGGGGGGCTGTGCCGGATCGTACAGCGGCGTGGCCAGCGCCAGTCCGAGTTTTTCCGCGCGCTCGTGCAACAGGTCGGGGTCGGCCACGGCGACCAGCGGCGCGGGCCCCGCGTACTGGGCCACCTCCGCGACGATGTCCGGGCCGATGCCGGCCGGTTCCCCCGGGGTGAGCGCGAGCGGTTTCATGCCTAACCCGGCTGGCCGTCCTGTGGTTTCAGGCTGGGAACCAGGATGTCGACATAGGCGTCGTCGCGCTGGCGCTGTAGCCACAGCTGGGTCGCTTCTTCCACCTTGCGCTGGAACAGGTACTGGCGGGCGCGGTCGCGGATCAGGGCGTTGGTGTTGTTCACTTTGCGGCGTCCGAGCACCTGCACGATGTGCCAGCCGTACTGGGTGCGGAACGGCTCGCTGATCTGGCCCGGCGCCAGGCTGTTCATGACCTTCTCGAACTGGGGCACCAGTTCCCCCGGCGTCACCCAGCCCAGGTCGCCGCCCTTGGCCGCCGAGCCCTTGTCGTCGGAATTCGCCCTTGCGAGCGCGGCAAAGCTGGCGCCGCCGTCCACGATGCGGTTGCGCAGGGATTCGAGCTTGGCGCGCGCCTGCTCGCTGCTGGTCAGCGCGTCGGCCTTGATCAGGATGTGACGCGCGTGGGTCTCGGTGACCATCACCTGCTTCACGCCCCGTTTGTCGATCAGCTTGACGATGTGAAAGCCGGACGGCGAGCGGATCAGCTTGCTGATGTCGCCGGGTTTCATCAGCGCGACGCTGCGTACGAAGATCTGCGGCAGCTGGGCCGCGCGCCGCCAGCCCAGGTCGCCGCCCTTGAGGGCGTTCTGTCCCTGCGAATATTCGGCGGCCAGCTTGGCGAAGTCGTCCCCCTTGAGCAGCTTGTCGCGCACCATCTCCGCCTTGTCATGGGCCTGCTTGATCTGTTCCGGGCTGGCGCCGTCGGGGATGGTGATCAGGATCTGCGCCAGATGGTATTCGGCGTTGGGTTCGATGGAGGCGTTTTCGTTGGCGATCAGGTCGTTGATTTCCTGGTCGGTGACATGCACCTGACTGGCGATCTGCTGCCGGTGCAACTGGCTGATGATCACCTGGTTGCGGATCTGGTCGCGGAAATAGTTGTAGTCGACCCCCTCGGCCACCAGTTTGTCGTGGAACTGGTTCAGGGTCATGTTGTTCTTTTCGGCGATGTTCTGCATGGCCTGGTTGAGCTGCACGTCGTCCACCACCAGTCCGTTGCGCTTGGCCAGCTGCAACTGGATGCTTTGCGAGATCAGCTGCTGCAGCACCCGGCGTTCCAGCGCCGCCTGCGGCGGGGCGTTCGGCCCCAGTTCCTTCTGGACCAGTTCCACCTGGCGCTGCAGCTGGCTCTGGGTGATCACGCCGTCATTGACCACCGCCACGATGCGGTCCAGCAACTGCATCGGCTGGGCGGGCGGCGTGCCGGCCGCCGCCGGCGCGCCCTGGTCCGCGGCCCGGACCGTGCCGAAGCCCAGAAGCAGGGTGAGCAGAAGGAGATTAATAATTGGTTTCATAACCCTGTATGCCTTGTTTGAGGACGCTGTCGATGTTGTCGCCGAGGGCGCCGAGCCCCTTCAGGACCAGTTGCAGGTAGACCGCGTCATTGTATTTGCCGGTGGTGGGCGTCACGTAGCGGCGTGCCACGATGCGCACCGCCCAGCAGCAACTGTCGTATTGCAAACCGGCCAGTGTCTCCAGATCGCGCTTGTCTTTCAAGGAGTAGTTCCAGCGGCCCACGGTGCGCCAGCGCGCCGTGACCGGCCAGATGAAGCTCAAATCTGTCTGTTCGAAGTCGTTCTGCAGATACCGGTAGGCGAGGTTGAAGATGTGCGCGTCGTCCTTGTCGTAGCCGATGCGGGCGGTGCCCTGTTCGGACTGGTCAGTGTACGGATTCCACAGGATGCTGCCGCTGGCCTGCCAATAGTCGCCGAAATGGGCGCCGAGTTCCCCAGCCAGGTTGGAGCGTGCACGCGCCTCCACCGTCTGGTCGGGCAGGGTGACCTTGCGATCGCTGAAGTAACTGATTTGACCGATGCTGGCGTGCAGGAGTTCGCGGCCGTTGCTGCCGGAGAGCAGGCGGGTGGTGAGGGCGGCCGTCAGTCGGTTGGCGTCGCCCACCCGGTCGGCGCCGATGAAGCGGTCGTCCTGGAACAGCTGGCCGAAGTCGAAATACGCCAGTCCCGTGTCGAATACCGGCAGATCGGCCTGATCCACGTAGGGGGTGTAGACGTAATAAAGGCGCGGCTCGAGCGTCTGGTAGGTGTTGCCCCAGGCGCGGCGCTGGAAGATCAATCCGGTATCGAGACTGGAGGTGAACAGGCTGCGGTTCGGGGTGCGGGTGTCGTAGCCGCTGACCGGCTTGTCCAGCTGGTAGCCCGTGTAGCGGTATTTCACCGCCGGTTTGAAGAACCACGAGCTGCCCGAAAGCGGCAGGCTGATGGTCGGCATGACGTCTAGGCGGCTGCCCTGCAGGCTGTCGGGGCGTACGAACTGTACCCACTCCGTACGCAGATGGTAGTCCAGCCCGCCGGCCTGATCCGGCAGTCCGCCTTGGAACAGCAGCTGGGGCAGGCGCTGGTAAGGCCGGTCCGCAGGCAGGATGGTCGAATCCACGGTCTGGTAGGCCTGGGCCCGGGTCAGCAGGCTCCAGGCGCTGGTCTGATAGGTGAGATCGGCGCGCCGCTCCAGGAATTGCGTACTCGCCAGGCTGAGCGAGGTACCGAAGTCCTGGAAATAATTGGAATCGGAAGCGCCGTTGTAAATCAGCGCACTGCGGAAGTGCGAGCCGTAATGGCCGATGTCATGGAAGTTGAGCAGCGAACGTTCGGTCTTGGTCTGCTGGTCCTGGGGCAGATCCTCGTAGTAGATCGATCCGCGGTTGTGCCGGGTCAGGTAACGGAATTCGGTCTGCAGCTGGGTGCCGCGCAGGCCCATGTAGTGGGCCGCGACCGTGGCGTCGTAGTTGGGGGCCAGGTTCAGGTAGACGGGGATTCTCACCTCGGTGCCGTTGTTGCCCGAGGTGCCGATGCTGGGTGGCAGCAGTCCGCTCTTGCGCCGGCTGTCGATGGGGAAGGTGATCCACGGCGTATACAGAATGGGCACGTGTTTGAACCGCAGCACCACATTGCGCGCCGTCCCCGTGCCGGATTGCTGATCCAGGCGAACCTTGCCGGCGGTCAGCAGCCAATCCTCGTGGCCTGGGTTGCAGGTGGTATAGCTGGCCTCCCGCAGCACCGTCAGTCCCGGCCCTTCCCGCTTCACCTCGCTCGCCTGCCCGTGGGCGTGTTCCGGGCCGTAGAGGTAACTCGTCTGGCCCAGGGAGCCTTCCTGGCTTTTCAGGTTGTAGCTGATGCTCTTGCTGCGCAGCATGAGGTTGGAATCGCGCAACATGATCTCGCCCGTGGCCGTGATCTGCTGCGAGCGCGCGTCGAGGTGAACCTGATCCGCACGCAATTGCTGGTCCCCGCGGCGCAGCAGCACGTTGCCCTGCAGGAGGGACATGCCTTTGGGGTCCAGATTGGCATGATCCGCCGTCAGATAAATGGCCTGCGGGTCGCCGCTTAGGGGCGGCAGCGGGGGCAGCGTTTCCGGCTGGCCGCACAACAGCCAGCGGTTTTCAGGTGCGGTCTGCGCCTGGACCTGTCCGGCGCAGGCGAGCAGCGGAATCAGGATCAGGAGGCGGATGCGCGGCACGGCTTGTGACGGTAGGTGTTGGAAAACATGCAGTCGGTCGGTTTGTCGAAGGCGTAGAGTGTAACGAGTAACGGGAGTGGTTTCCTGCCCCGAGACGGTATTTGTCCGCGCCGGTGTTACACTGCCGCCCCGAATCGATCGGGACCCTGGTCAACGAGCGGGTGGTGCGCCGCACGCTTGATCGTTTTTTGACCTCGTTTCGATCGCCGATTGTTCATTATTTGATTGATGTTGATTCCGGATCAATCAAGGGAGTCCGAGATCATGCTGGAGTACATCTTTTTTTACGAGCCCTCGATGGACCGGTTTATCGCATTCCTCAAGGAGCGGGGGATTGCCTACGAGACCCGCAAGGACAGCCTCGACGAGCCGATCGTGCGCGTGCCGGATGATCTGGACGAAACCACCGACGATGCCATCGACAGCTTTTACGAAGAATTGATGGGCGAGTACGAAGACATGCTGGCGCAGGGAGGCGATCCGGACGAGCAGCACGTCACGGCGCTGACCATCGGCCTCAACAACGGCCGTACCGTTTACGCACCCCTCAAGCCGCAGATGATGAACCGGTTGATGCAGGCCTTCTCTTCCACGGAAATCCAGGAACTGGTCGACTCCATCGTGACCGCCGTGGAGAACGAGGACGACAGGCCGCTGTGTAAGCGCTAGCAGTATGGCGGAGGCGCGGCCATACCGCGACTCCGCCTGATCGGGCCGGGCTTAGCGGCGGCGCCCGGTCGCCTTTTTCCGGGCCGTGGCCTTCTTTTTGGCTACGGCCTTTTTCTTCGGCGCCACCTTCTTCCTGACCGTGGCCTTCTTTTTGGCTACGGCCTTTTTCTTCGGCGCCACCTTCTTCCTGACCGTGGCC
>JARRKE010000029.1:0-22225 GCA_037388465.1 Gammaproteobacteria bacterium | reverse complement strand
TTGGTCACGGCCTTCTTTTTGGCGGTGACCTTTTTCTTCGGCGCCGCCTTCTTCTTGACCGCGGCCTTTTTCTTGGCGGTGGATTTCTTCTTGGTCACGGCCTTCTTTTTGGCGGTGACCTTTTTCTTCGGCGCCGCCTTCTTCTTGACCGCGGCCTTTTTCTTGGCGGCGGACTTCTTCTTGGTCACGGCCTTCTTTTTGGCGGCGGACTTCTTCTTGGTCACGGCCTTCTTTTTAGCGGTGGCCTTTTTCTTCGGTGCCGCCTTCTTGGCCGGGGCCGCTTCCGCGGCGGCGGCTGTGGTCTCGGCGGCAGGAGGCGGTGCCGGTGCGGCCTGCGGCTCGGCAGGTGCTGCCTCTATGTGGGTTTCGAGGATCTGGCACAGGCGGGTGAAGATGCCCTTGATCTCGCCCAGGCCGTTGATCTCCGCCAGCTTGCCCTGGTCACGGTAGTAATCGATCAGCGGTGCGGTCTGCGCCTCGTAGACCTTCAGGCGGTTGGCGATGGTTTCCTCGTTGTCGTCGGCGCGGTGGTGCAGCCGTCCGCCGCAGACGTCGCAGATGCCTTCCTGGCGCGGCGGCGAGGTGTAACGATTGAAGACGGCGCCGCAGGACAGGCAGGTCAGCCGGCCGCTCAGGCGCTGCATCAGGATGTCGAAATCGACATCGATCAGGACGGCGCTCTCCAGGGGTTTGTCCAGGCGTCCGAGCATTTCATCCAGGCTGGCGGCCTGGTTCAGGTTGCGTGGGAAGCCGTCGAGAATGAAGCCGTTGTCGCAGTCGGGGTTGGCCAGGCGCTCGCGGATCATGCCGAGGACGATCTCGTCCGGCACCAGCTGGCCGGCGTCCATCGCGGCTTTGGCCTGCTGGCCGAGCGGGGTGTTGGCTGCGACGGCGCTGCGCAGCAGGTCGCCGGTGGAAATCTGGGGGATGCCGTAACGCTCGGTCAGCAGTTTGGCCTGGGTGCCTTTGCCTGAGCCGGGCGCGCCGAGAAGAACGATACGCATGATGAAAGTCCCCTGAATGTCTGCGAAGTGCGGACTTATACCTGCCTCACTTTTCAGGTGCAACCCGCAGCATGTGACAAATCGATGAGGCATAAGAAGTGAGGGGCAGGATGAAAAAATGCTATCCCCACCTCGCGGGCTGCTCCCCGCCCCATGCCTGCGAAGGGGTGAAAAACGGGGCTTTCCCGGTATAATGACGCGCCATTTCCGCGCAATCCGACTCAACTACGGAATCAGCATGAATCTCGACAAGATCCCCGCAGGCAAGAATCCGCCCGACGACATCAACGTCGTTATCGAAATCCCCGCCTATGGCCCGCCCGTGAAGTACGAGGTGGACAAGGACAGCGGCGCCCTGATGGTGGACCGTTTCATGCGCACGGCGATGTTTTACCCCGCCAACTACGGTTTCGTGCCGAACACGCTGTCGGATGACGGCGACCCGGTCGATGTGCTGGTGGTGACCCCGATTCCGCTGCAAAGCGGCTGCGTGATCCGCAGCCGCCCGGTCGGCATGCTCAACATGACCGATGAGGCCGGTGGTGACGCCAAGGTGATCGCCGTGCCGGTCAGCAAGCTGTACACCCTGTACGACCATGTGAAGTCCCCCGAGGATCTGCCGCCCGAACTGCTGGCGCAGATCAAGCACTTCTTCGAGAACTACAAGACCCTGGAACCCGGTAAGTGGGTGAAGGTCGAAGAGTGGGCCGGGTTGGATGCCGCCCGTTCCGAGATCCAGGCCAGCATTGAGCGTTATCAAGCGAGCAAATCCTGATTATTTCCGGCGGGCATCTGGCGTGTCTGCCGCGTCACTGACGGCTGCGGGCGGCTGAGATGTACGGCCGTCCCGCAATCAAGGATCGCCATCTCGAACAACGGCTGTTTACGGCCCGGGTGGTCGTGGCCGTGCTCGGCCTGGCCGTGCTGATGATGTTGCTGGTGGGACGGCTGTTCTACCTGCAGGTCTTTTCCTACGAGCACTTCAAGACCCTTTCCACCAACAACCGGGTGCGCCTGGTCCCGATTCCGCCGCCCCGCGGCCTGATCTACGACCGCAACGGCGTGCTGCTGGCCGAAAACCTGCCCACCTACAGTCTGGAAGTGACGCCGGAGCAGGTGCCCAATATGAAGGACACCCTCAAGCGGCTCGCCAAGATCGTCAAGCTGACTCCCGAGGACATCCAGGATTTCAACGATGCCCGCAAGCAGTCGCGTTCCTTCCAGTCCATTCCGCTGCGTTTCGACCTGAGCCCGGAAGAGGTCGCGCGCTTCGCGGTCGACCGCTACCGCTTCCCCGGCGTGGATATCGAGGCGCGCCTCAAGCGTTACTACCCCATGGGCGGCACCGCCGTGTTCGCCATCGGTTACGTGGGGCGCATCGACGAGGCCGAGCTGCGCAAGGTGGATGCCGACAACTACACCGGCACCAGCCACATCGGCAAGACCGGCATCGAGAAGTTCTACGAAACCCAGCTGCACGGCCGGGTCGGCTACCAGAAGGTGGAGATCAACGCGCAGGGCCGCGTGGTGCGCGTGCTGGACCGCACGCCGCCGGTGCCGGGTGAGAATCTCTACCTGACCCTGGACGTCCGCCTGCAGCGCGTGGCCGAGGAGGCGCTTAAGAAGGAGGGCTTCAACGGCGCCGTGGTGGCCATCGATCCGCGCAGCGGCGAGGTGCTGGCGCTCGCCAGCGAGCCGACCTACAACCCGAACCTGTTCGTGAACGGGATTTCCTCCAAGGAATACCACGCCCTGCGCACGGACAAGAACCGGCCGCTGTACAATCGTGCGCTGGCCGGCCAGTATCCGCCCGGTTCCACCATCAAACCCTTCATGGCGCTGGCCGGACTGCATTACGGCGTGGTGACGCCCGGCTACACCATGATGACCCACGGTTATTACACGCTGCCCGGCGATCCGCGCAAGTATCGAGACTGGAAGCGCGGCGGGCACGGACTGGTCGATCTCGACAAGGCCATCACCGAGTCGGTGGACGTGTATTTCTACGATCTCGCCTATCACCTGGGCATCGACCGCATCTACGACTTCCTGACCCAGTTCGGTTTCGGGCGCGACACCGGCATCGACGAGCCGGGCGAGCTGTCCGGCCTGCTGCCGTCCAGGGAATGGAAGCGGCGCACCAAGCACATGCCGTGGTTCCCCGGCGAGACGGTCATCACCGGCATCGGGCAGGGTTACATGCTGACCACGCCGCTGCAGCTCGCCAGCGGGGCGGCCACCATCGCCATGAAGGGGCAGCGCTTCGTGCCGCACCTGCTGCATGCCGTGCAGAACCCGATGAGCCACAAGACCGTGACGGTCACTCCCACGCCCGAAAAACCGGTGACGCTGCGCCACCAGTCGTACTGGCGCGACGTCATCACCGCCATGGAGCACGTGACCGACCATACCAACGGTACGGCCTACTGGCACGTGGGCCTGGGGTCGCGCTTCCTGATCGCCGGCAAGACCGGTACGGCGCAGGTGTTCGGCCTCAAGGAAGACGAAAAATACGACGCCAAGAAGATCGTGCGCCGGCTGCGCGACCATTCCCTGTTCATCGCCTTCGCGCCGGCCAACGATCCGCGCATCGCGGTTGCCGTGATCGCCGAGAACGCCGGACACGGCAGTACGGTGGCGGCGCCCATCGCACGCAAGGTGATGGACGCCTGGCTGCTGGATCTGGACCCCGTTCCGCCGTCGGATCTGCGCCCGCCGCTCAAGTACCATCCTCCACCCAAGCCGAAACCGGCGGTGCAGGAGGCGGCCCAGGACGGCGGCACCGCTACCGACCCGGCGACGCCCGCGGCGGAACCCGCCACGCCCACGCCGGCACCCGCGTCACCCCCGAACCCGGAGGCATCGGACAATGGCCAATGACATCTACCAGACCCAGATCATGGTGCGCTGGAGCACGCGCCTGCATCTGGACAGTCCGCTGCTGATCACCCTGCTGCTGCTGATCGGCGCGGGAATGTTCGTGCTCTACAGTGCCGGCGGACAGGACATGGCGCTGATGCTGCGCCAGGGCATGCGCCTGCTCACCGCGCTGGTGGTCATGTTCGTCATGGCCCAGATCCATCCGCATTACCTGCGGTTATGGACGCCCTGGGTGTTCGGCGTCGGCCTGGTGTTGCTGGTGGTCGTGCTGATGGTGGGCGACGTGGGCAAGGGGGCGCAGCGTTGGCTGGATCTGGGCATCGTGCGCTTCCAGCCGGCGGAGATCATGAAGCTCGCCATGCCGATGATGGTCGCCTGGTATTTCGCGGAGCGGCCGCTGCCGCCGCGCCTGGGCGAGGTCCTCATCGCGGTGATTCTGGTGCTGGTCCCGATGGGGCTGATCGCCAAGCAGCCCGACCTCGGTACCGCCATGCTGGTGGGCAGCGCCGGCTTCTTCGCCATCTTCCTGGCGGGCATCGGCTGGCGCTACATCCTGCTGGCCTGCGCCATGGGTGCGGGGGCGGCCCCGGTCATGTGGCATTTCATGCACGCCTACCAGCGTCAGCGCGTGCTGACCTTCCTCAACCCCGAGAGCGACCCCCTGGGCGCCGGCTACCACATCATCCAGTCCGAGATCGCGATCGGCTCCGGCGGCCTGTACGGCAAGGGCTGGCTCAACGGTACCCAGTCGCAGCTGGCGTTCATCCCGGAACGCCACACCGACTTCATCTTCTCGGTGTTCGGCGAGGAGTTCGGGCTGATGGGCGAGTTCGTGCTGCTGTCGCTCTACCTCGCCATCGTGTTCCGCGGCCTGTACATCGCCATGCACGCTCAGGACACCTACACCCGCATCCTGGCCGGCAGCCTCAGTCTCACCTTCTTCGTCTACTTTTTCGTCAACACCGGCATGGTGACCGGCCTGCTGCCCGTGGTGGGGGTGCCGCTGCCGCTGATCAGCTATGGGGGTACCTCGATGGTGACCCTGCTGGCGGCATTCGGTATGCTGATGTCCATTCAAACGCACCGGAAACTGCTGTCTAGCTGAATGCCCATGAGGCGCCTTTGGTTGTTCCTACTGATCCCTGTCCTGAGCTTGTTAGCGGGGACCGGTTGTGCGGAGGTATCCACGCACGGCTACGTGCAGCGCAACAACTACCTCGACCAGCCCGACGTGCGGACCTTCATCGACAAGATGGTGAAGGAGTACGACTTTTCCCGCGACGATCTGGACCGGCTGTTCGCCCAGGCCAAGGAGCAGACCCGGGTGCTCAGCGCCATCGCCAGCCCGGCCGAGGCCAAGCCCTGGTACGACTACCGTCCCATCTTCCTGACCAGCCGGCGCATCGATCAGGGCGTGACGTTCTGGGATCAGAATGCCACGACCCTGCAGGAAGCCAGCCAGCTGTACGGTGTCCCGCCGGAGATCATCGTCGCCATCATCGGCGTTGAGAGCTTTTACGGCCGGCGCATGGGCGGCTTCCCGGTCTTCGACACCCTGGTGACGCTGAGCTTCGACTACCCGCCGCGGGCCGCATTCTTCCGCCGCCAGCTGGCCCAGTATCTGGTGCTGACGCGCGAGGAGCATATTGACCCGCTGACACCCAAGGGGTCCTATGCGGGGGCCATGGGGCGCGGACAGTTCATGCCCAGCAGCTACCGCGAATACGCGGTGGATTTCGACACCGACGGCAAGCGCGACCTCTGGCACAGCTCGGCGGACGCCATCGGCAGCGTGGCCAATTACTTCAAGCGCCACGGCTGGGAGCAGGGCATGCCGGTGGCGGTGCCCGCCAATCTCGACGGCAATGTCAGCAACTATCAGGCCCTGCTGGATTCCGGCGTCAAGCCCAGCATCAGTCTTTCCCGGCTCGAGCAGCAGGGCGCTCATCCGACAAAACCCTTTGATTTCAAAGGGGATGTCAGCCTGTTCGCGCTGGAGGGCCAGATGGTGCCGGAGTACTGGATCGGCACCAAGAACTTCTACGTGATCACGCGCTACAACCACAGCAAGCTGTACGCCATGGCCGTGTATCAGCTCGCCGAGGCCATCAAGGAGCAGTACCAGCAGGCGCACAAGGACTCGAACAAGAAGCCGGAGGGCAATCAGGGGTGAGGATCGCGTTACGGCTGCCCCTGGGGGTTGGGCTGATCGGTTTGCTGGCCGCGCTGGCGGGTTGTTCCAGCACGCCCAGCATTCCGGACGTCGATGTTTCCAACGTGCCCAATGCCGTGCCGCGGGTGGAGCCGCTCAGCGCCAAGGGCAATCCCAGCTCCTACGTCGTGCACGGCCGCCGCTACTACGTGCTCAAGACCGCCGCCGGCTACGACGAAAAGGGCATCGCCTCCTGGTACGGGCCCAAGTTCCAGGGCCGCCTCACCTCCAGCGGCGAGCGCTACAACATGTACGCCATGACGGCGGCGCACCGCACCCTGCCGATTCCCAGCTACGTGCGGGTGACCAACCTGCGCAACGGGCGCTCGGTGATCGTGCGCGTCAACGATCGCGGCCCGTTCGTGGCCAACCGGATCATCGACCTCTCCTACGCGGCGGCCAAGAAGCTGGACATCGTGCGCGAGGGCACGGGGCTGGTCGATATCTCCGCCATCGACCCCCGCAATCCCAGCCGGCCGGCGCCTTCCACCTCACCGCGGCTCGCCCATGCCGAGAATCCGCAGATCTACATCCAGCTGGGTGCCTTCAGCAGCCGTCAGAATGCCGAGGGGCTGCAGGCCCGCATGCAGCGCTACCGCATCGGCCCCGTCGTCATTCAGCCCGGCAACAGCAATCACGGCTGGGTCTACCGCGTCAGGCTGGGGCCGCTGGCCAGCGTGGGCGTCGCCGACCAGGCCGCCAATCGCCTGGAAAACGTCGGCGTGCAGAACTTTCGTATCGTGATTGAGGACTAAGCCCGGAAGCCGGCCGTGCCCGGTTGGTCAAAGTTCGCGAAGTGGGGCTACAATGCCTGCCGTTGTAGTAATCCAACCTTTCAGAGGTTAGCCTTTCATGCGTCGTATCTGGTTGTTTCTTGTACTGTTTTTCGTTGTCACCCCGTCTTTCGCCGCGGCCATGCCGATTCCGGCGCCGCCCAGCTTCAAGGCCTCCAGCTACATCCTCATGGATGCCAACAGCGGCAAGATCCTGGCCGAGAAGAACGCCGACAAGCGTGTCGAGCCGGCCAGCATCACCAAGATCATGACGGCCTACGTGCTGTACAAGTCGATCCAGGCGGGCCGCGTCAGCCTCAACGACGAGGTGACGATCAGCAAAAAGGCCTGGCGCCAGCCCGGCTCGCGCATGTTCGTCGAGGTCGGCACCAAGGTGAAACTGGACGCCCTGCTGCACGGCATGCTGATCCAGTCCGGCAACGACGCCGCCATGGCCATCGCCCAGCACGTGGCGGGCACCGAGGGCGCCTTCGTCGACCTGATGAACGCCGAGGCCAAGGCGATGGGGCTGACCGGCACCCATTACGCCGATCCCACCGGCCTGCCCAATCCCAAGCACTACACCACGGCGCGCGACATCGCCGTGCTGACCCGGCACCTGATCCACGACTTCCCGCAGTACTACAAGCTGGAGTCGATCAAGGAGTACACCTACAACAACATCAAGCAGTACAACCGCAACCGCCTGCTGTGGCGCGACCCCAGCGTCGACGGCGTGAAGACCGGCCACACCGAGTCCGCCGGTTACTGCCTGGTCGGCTCCGCCAAGCGCGACGGCATGCGCCTGATCTCGGTGGTGCTCGGCACCCCCAGCGAGGACGCGCGCGCCGACGACAGCTATGCGCTGCTCAACTGGGGCTATCGGTTCTACGCGACCCACAAGCTCTACGGCGCCGATCAGCCGCTCACCGAGGCGCGCGTCTGGGAAGGCTCGCAGGAAAAGGTGGCGCTCGGCCTGACCAAGCCCCTGTTCGTGACCATCCCGCGCGGCTCCTACAATGCGCTCAAGGCCAGCATGGACGTGAATACCGAGGTGCAGGCGCCGGTCAAGAAGGGCCAGAAGATGGGCGACGTGAAGATCTCGCTGGACGGCAAGCCGGTGAAGTCCGTCCCGCTGGTCGCCCTCAAGGAAGTGCCCGAAGGCGGCATCGTGCGGCGCGTAACCGACATGGTGCTGCGGCTGTTCCACTAAGCGGGCGCCGCGCTGCATTGTGCTTCCGGCCCGGACGCCCATGTCCGGGCCGGTTTGCTGTTAGGATCACAAAAACAATCAACTTCGCGACTGGAAAATCATCGTGAGCGTCTATCTGAACGGCGAATTCATGCCGCTCGAGCAGGCCTGCGTGCCCGTGCTCGACCGGGGTTTCATTTTTGGCGACGGCGTGTACGAGGTGGTGCCGGCCTACGGCGGGCACATGTTCCGCCTGCCCGAACACCTCGCCCGTCTGGCGCGCAGCCTGGAGGCCTTGCGCATTCCCAACCCGCACGATGCCGCCGGCTGGCAGGACGTGCTGGGGCGGCTGGTGGCCGAGAACGACGGCGGCGACCTCAGCGTCTACCTTCAGGTCACCCGTGGCGTGGCCAAGCGCGACCACGCCTTTCCGGCCGACATCCGGCCCACCGTGTTCGCCATGACCAATCCCCTGATGCCACTGTCCGACGACATCCTGCAAAACGGCATCGCGACCGTCACCCTGCAGGACTACCGCTGGGGGCGCTGCGACATCAAGGCCATCACCCTGCTGCCCAACGTGCTGATGCGCCAGCAGGCGGTCGAGGCGGGTGCGATGGAGGCCATCCTGCTGCGCGACGGTCATGCCACCGAAGGCTCCGCCAGCAACCTGTTCGTGGTGCACGAAGGCACCCTGATCACCCCGCCCAAGAGCCCGCAGCTGCTGCCCGGCATCACCCGCGACCTGGTGCTCGAGCTGGCCCGCGCCAACGGCTTCGACGTACGCGAGGCGGAAATTCCCGAGGCGACCCTGCGCGGCGCCGAAGAGGTCTGGATGACCAGCTCCACCAAGGAAGTGGTGCCGGTGACCCGTCTGGACGACGCCGAGGTCGGCACCGGCCGCCCCGGCCCGCAGTGGGCGCGCATGTACGCCCTCTATCAGGACTACAAGGCGGGACTGCGCGAGGGACACGATCCGCATGCCTGATTCGCGGGACAGCCTGATCGAATATCCCTGCGATTTCCCCATCAAGATTGCCGGCGCCGCGATTCCGGAATTCGAACAGCGGGTGCTGGAGATCGTGCAGCGCCACGCACCGGAAGTCGGCGCGAAGGACCTGGGGCGGCGCTTGAGCCGCACCGGGCGCTACCTGTCCCTCACCGTCACCGTGCGCGCCTACAGCCGCGAGCAGCTCGATGCGTTGTATCAGGATTTGACCGCCTGTGAGTTGACGCAGTGGGTGTTGTGATTGGCGAGTGTTTTGAGTTTCCAGTTAGTAACCTTTGTCGATTTATTTCGCGCATTCCTGACTTAAGTGTTTCTAGTTAGCCTTTGTTGCACTGCGCGAGTTCATTTTCTTTGCTTGTCCAAAGAAAACGAACCAAAAGAAACGACACCCCACGCCCGCGCTGATCCTGCACACCCCGCGGTCTGACTGGAGGTCTTTCGACAGGCCCTCCCTGGCCTGCGAAAGACGCGCGTGATCCGTCACGCGCCCTGCGGCTCCTAGTCAGTCCAATGCGGAGTGTTCCAGGCGCGGCCGACGGGGGCTGGTTGGTGAGGAGTGAGACGTAAGGTGTGAGGTGGAGATTTACGCTGCATTTATTACCACGCGTTTTTCCTCCTTACTCCTAACACCTGACGCCTCACCTCAAATCCCCCGTTCCGCCTTGCCGAGCAGCCGCTGGCTTGCAGGGTCAGCCCGGCATGGATGCCGGGCTGAGGTTCGTCACGACAGGACGTCGTGTCGAACCGTGCCCGTCGCAAGATAGCGGCTGCAAGGGTAGCCCGCAGGGCCAAGGCGGTGGGGGCACATTTCTTTTGTCCCTTTCTTTGTGTGGGCAAAGAAAGGGACTCGCACGCATCAATAGGCGTCAGATAAGGAAACCTCAGCTCAATAGCGTGCGAAACAAAACCACGAGTTTCGCTAACAGAGCGAATGCGCGAAACAAGATCACCAAGCCTGTCTAATTGGGTTCAAAATACGCGAAACCACACCACAAACATTTAGAATGGTCCCCAAACCCTAACAACACACACGACACATGTATCGCCTCATCCGCCCCCTGCTGTTCGCGCTCACCCCGGAGCAGTCGCATGCGCTGACCATCGCCGGGCTGCGTGCGCTGGGTGCGATGACGCCGGCCTTGCCGCCGCCGGCCTTGCCGCGGCGGGTGATGGGCCTCGATTTCCCCAATCCGGTCGGGCTGGCGGCGGGTCTGGACAAGAATGCCGAGGCGCTGGACGGGTTCGGGCAGCTGGGGTTCGGTTTCATCGAGGTGGGCACGGTCACGCCCGTCGCGCAGCCGGGCAATCCCGCGCCGCGCCTGTTCCGCCTGCCGGAGGCGGAGGCGCTGATCAACCGCATGGGGTTCAACAACCACGGTCTCGGCGAGCTGTGTGCCCGGCTGGAGAAGCGGCGCTACCGCGGCGTGGTCGGCGTGAACATAGGCAAGAACCGCGATACCCCCGTCGAGCAGGCGCTGGAGGATTACCTCATCGGCCTGCGCCGGGTGTATGCGCTGGCCGACTACGTGGCGGTGAATATCTCTTCTCCCAACACCCCGGGTCTGCGTACCCTGCAGGAAGGAGCGGCCCTGGACGGCCTGCTCGCCGCGCTGAAGGAGGAGCAGGCCCGTCAGGCGGACACGCACGGCCGTTACGTGCCCCTGGCGGTGAAGGTGGCGCCCGACCTGGACGAGCGGCAGATCCGGGAAATGGCCGAGGCCCTGCTGCGCCATCGCATCGACGGCCTGATCGCCACCAATACCACGCTTTCTCGCGCCGGGGTGGAGGGGCTGCGCCACGCCGAGGAGCAGGGCGGGTTGAGCGGCCGGCCGCTGTTTCCGCTGTCCACCACTGTGTTGGAGCAGTTCCGCGCCATCCTGGGCGAGGAGATTCCCATCATCGCCGTGGGCGGAATCGGCTCGGGCGAGGATGCCCTGGCCAAGTTGCGCGCCGGGGCCAGTCTGGTGCAGGTTTATACAGGGTTGATCTACCGCGGGCCGATGCTGGCCCGGCAGATCCTGCGCGAATTGCGCCGCGCGACGTGAACGTCCGGAACTGACAGGACCTTTGTCATGCAACGCACGCTGATCATCATCGGGGTGCTGATCGTCATCGCCGGCCTGTTCTGGCCGTGGTTGAGCCGATTGCCCATCGGCCGGCTGCCCGGCGATATCCTGATCGAGCGTCCCGGCTATCGCTTCTATTTTCCGCTGACCACGATGGCGCTGGTGAGTATCATCCTCAGCCTCATCCTGTGGTTCTTCCGCAAATAACGACGCGTTACGGGACCGGTCATCTTGGAACACCTGACGGCAAGCCTGAAGTGGCTGGAAGGCCATCCCGGCGTCATGCTCACGCTCGGGGCGCTTTCCCTGCTCATGTTCGTGGGCTCGCTGGTGTCCCTGCCTTACCTGCTGGGGCTGATCCCGCGCGACTATTTCGCGGAGGAAAGTCGGCATCTGAGCCGCTTCCACAAACTGCATCCGGCGCTTTACTTCACCCTGATGGTCCTCAAAAACCTGCTCGGCCTGGTGCTGATCCTGATCGGACTCGCCATGCTGGTGCTGCCGGGGCAGGGGATCGTCACCATCCTCATGGGCGTCGTGCTCACCGACTTCCCTGGCAAGTTCCGCTTCGAACGCTGGCTGATCACCCGCCCGAAGGTGCTGCAAGCCGTCAACTGGCTGCGGGCCAAGGTCGATCAGCCGCCGCTGCGGGAGCCGTCCGGCTGAGCTCCGCATCGCAGGGAGACGCGGCATGCAGCTGATCCAGGGAACGCGTGACCGGGTGTTCACCTGCGGAGATGTGGCGCTGCGTGTGGTCACCCGCTCGACGGCGCCGGTGCGCGTGCTGGAAGAGGATACCTGGCGGGTGCTGAGTGCCCCGGCCAGGCTGCCCGGGGAGGACGAACACCCGATGCGGGTGATGACCGATCTGGTCGAGCAGCAGCCCGACCCGGCCGGCTCGCTGGTGGTGTCAGGCAGGCGCTGGTACGCCATCCTGCACGACTTCGATCAGTCCCCGAGCTTTCGCGAGGCCTGGTTGCAGCAGGCGCTGGCGGCCGTGCTGCAGCGCGCGGCGCAGGAAGGACTGAACAGGCTGGCGTTGCCCCTGCTCGGGGTGATGCACGGCGCGCTTCCGCTGGAACGCAGCCTGAAGCTCATCGTGCAGACGCTACGGACCGGGGATGCCCCCGGCCTGCACGTGGACCTCGAGGTTGGCGAGGATCAGCTCGCCGAGGCCAACCGCCTGCTCACCACATTGTGCGATTGAGCCGGCCGACCCGGCCGGTCAGAGCGTTTCATGCGTGCCGTCGCAGAACGGCGCATCCTCGGTGTGCTTGCAGCCGCACAGGTAGGCGGTGCCGCTTTGCTCGGCGGTGAAGATCACCGGCTCGAAGCCGGTGCCCTCGTGCGAGCCGTCGCAGAAGGGCTGGCTCTTGCTGCGTCCGCAGCGGCACCAGGCGTATTCCTTGCCGGCTTCGAGTTCGACGACGTAGGGTTCCAGCTGTGCGATCACCGGTTCAGGCATGATGGGTCTCCAGGAGGGGCGGTCAGGATTAGAGCTCCGCGCCGGACAGGTGTTCCGCCGGGTGTTCAGTCTTTGATCAGGGCCTGCGGGGTGAACTCCTGAATGAAGTCCACCGAGGCCTGTTTGAGGATTACCGGCGCCATGGTGTTGTAGCCCGACAGGCCCTCGTGGGCGCTGCCGTCCTTGATGGCCTCGATCTCCAGCAGCAGGGCGTCGATCATGTCGCCTTCGAAGTCCTTCGCCTGGCAGCGCAGCTTCACGCGTTCGGCGTGGTAGGCCATGACCCGGGTGTGTCCGATGTTGTCCGACATGGTGAGGGCCCACAGTTCCTCGCGCACGAAGGTGTCCAGAAACACCGAGCGCGCCATCTGATGGTCGGCGATCATCCGCTCCAGGCGGGATTGAATTTTCGCAATCAGACGGGTGTGGTCGCCCATCACGGCCAGCAGTGCCTTCCTTGTTCCGCTCAACGTCGCATTCATGGCAGTGGCCTCCTTAATCCATTTTTGTTCTGTGGTTAATTAGTGGGCGTGCGAACGCCTATCCAAAGGGTTTTTACCCCGAAATGCAAGCCAGGCGATCCGGCGGCCGCCGGGTGATGTGGCGGACCGGCCACAAAAAAGCCCTCCGGCATCGCCGGAGGGCCAGGCGTGGCGGGCACTTGGCGCCCTTGGGGGCGCTCAGGCGGTGCCGAGCGGGGCTACTTCGCGGCCGAAGACCTCGTTCCAGATCTGGGCCAGGGCGGCGTACATGGCGGATGCGCCGCACAGAATGCCCTCGTAGCCGGCGATCGTGCCGATGGTCTTGCTGCCGGTAAGCTCAGCGGCGGCCAGCAGGAAGAACAGGATGGTCAGCGTGGCAAACACCACCTGCAGGGCGCGGTTAATCTTGACGGTGGGGACGAACATGATGGCGGTGAAGATGCCCCACATGATCAGATAGGCGGCCATGTCCTTGGCGGCGGGCGCGGCGACGCCGACGTTCATCTTGGGCATCACGATCAGGGCCACCAGGGTCAGCCAGAACAGGCCGTAGGAACTGAAGGCCACGGTGCCGAAGGTGTTCTTCTTTTTCCACTCCATGGCGCCGGCGATGACCTGGGCCACGCCGCCGTAGAAAATGCCCATGGAGAGGATCATCGTATCCAGGGCGATGAAACCGGCGTTGTGCAGATTGAGCAGCACCGTGGTCATGCCGAAGGCCATCAGGCCCAGCGGCGCCGGATTGGCAGTGTTGTCGGAAATGCTGATGATGTTCTGTTCGGACATTTCTCTCTCCTAGTTATGTAGATGTCGACTTTGTAGTGTCAGTACAGGGCAGATAACGATACGCATGCCCGTTGTATAGAGGTCATCGCGCTGGGCCGGTGTGCGGGCCGAAGCTCCCTGGTCCCCCGGATGACTTCTCCCCCAGCAAGGCGGGATATTGGCATAAATCGAACAACTCGCCCACCGCCAAATCGGCCCGACGAAGGTAAAACAGTTTATTAGCTAAAGCTGCTTGGACTGCCGCGACACGCGATGATTGTTTCGTTTGCACGATGCGCAATCGCGGCGCTGCGCAAAGAAGAATAATCGTCGTCCCGGTGCGGGATGTCAGTTTTCCTTTCCTTCCGCATCGTGTTCGGCAAACACCTCACCGGCCGCGAACATGCCGTTGAGCGAGGCCGGAAAACCGGCGTACACCGCCATCTGGATCATGATCTCCACGATCTCCTGCCGCGTGCAGCCGACGTTCAGGGCGCCGTGGATATGCACCTTGAGCTGGGGCCGGGCGTTGCCCAGTGCGGCGAGCGCGGAAACGGTCGCGATCTCGCGTTCCTTGAGCGACAGCACGCCGCGCGAGTAAACGTCGCCGAAGGGAAACTCGATGACGTAGCGGCCGAGATCGGGAGCGATGTCCTTCAGCGCCTCGATCACCTTTTCGCCGGCCTCGCCGTCGATCTCCTTGAGCATTTCCCAGCCGCGTTGATAACGGTCGGATTCCATACATAACCCTCCTGTGAATTAACGTGATGTGTTTAAGCTGTGTTTCAGCATGGCGCGTTAGTCTGTACTCATGAAGAAGTGCAGGGAGGTTAAAGCCATGTACAGCTCCACCCAGGAAAAGGCCCGTTTCGAGGCCGGTAAGGTGTTCTTCGTTTCGGCGTTGAACGATGCCATCCCGTCCGGCTGGTTCTGCGAGCGCGACGGGCGTGTCTTCGGACCGTTTCAGCGCCGTGAAGAAGCGGACGGCATGCTCGCCCATCCGCGGCAGGAAGCCGCCTGAGTACAGGTCAGGAAATGCCCGCCTGACGACCGGAAACGGGTGACGGCGCGATAGGTCGCCGTCGCCTGTTCCCGTCCCCGCGGGTGCGGTTCGGTGTTCGTCCGGACAGGGCTGAATACCGGCTTATGATACTACGCGCGGGTTTCGCCAGAGTGACATGCGGCGTGCCGGTTACCCGGCAACCGCCGTCGGTTTCCACGGCGACTGATTCAGCCAGTCGCTGAACGTGCCGGCGTCCATCGGGCGACTGATGTGATATCCCTGGGCCGCATCGCAGCCCATTTGTTCCAGCCGCTCCAGGGTCTGCTGGTCCTCGACCCCTTCCGCCACCACTTGCAGCCCCAGGCTGTGCGCCAGCTCGATGGTCGACGTCACGATCACCTCGGAATCATTGCTCTGCGGCATTGCCTGCACAAAGGATTTGTCGATCTTGATGGCGTCCACGGGCAGTTTCTGCAAATAGCCCAGGCTGGAATAGCCGGTGCCGAAATCGTCGATGTACAGGGCAAGCCCCATGTTGTGCAGCGTGGTAAGCACCCCCAGGGCATGAGCGGGGTTTTCCATCAGCGCGCTTTCGGTGAGTTCCAGGTGCAGCTGTTCCGGTTCGATACCCCAGGTTTGCAGCAACGTCTCGATGCGCTTGATCAGGGTTTTGTCCTTGAGATTGTGCGCGGAGAGATTGATGGCGATCGGCAGGGACAGTCCGTGTTCCTGGTTCCAGAGGCGATGCTGCTTCACCGCCGTCTCCAGCACCCAGTACGTCAACGGTTTGATCAGCCCCGTATGCTCGGCGACGGGAACGAATTCGCACGGCGCGACCGCGCCGTGCACCGGATGGGTCCAGCGGGTCAGCGCCTCGGTGCCGCAGACCTGGCGCCGCTTGAGATCGATCTTGGGCTGGCAATACAACTGAAGCTCGTTGCCGCGGATGGCGTTGTTGAGTTGATGGCTGAGCATCAGGCGGCGGCGGTTTTCCTCGCGTGATTCAGCCGCATAAACGGCCACCTCGTTGCCCCCCGATTTGGCCTGGGTCACCGCATGCGTGGCATAGCGGACCAGTTCCTCGGCTTCGCTGCTGTGTCCCGGATACAGCGCGATACCGATGCTGGCCTGCATGTCCAGCTGCAGTTCGTTCAAGGCCAGCGGCGGCATCAGCGTTTCCCGGATGGCGGTGCCGATGCCTTCGGCCATCTGCGCGTCGCAGTTGGGGGCGATCACCGCGAATTCATCCTCGCCTATGCGCGCGATCGTGCTGTCCCCGTTGACGACCTGCCGGATTCGCGGCGCGACGGCCTGCAGCATGGCGTCGCCCGGCTCGAAGCCGAGAATGTCATTGACCTCACGGAAGCGGTTGAGGTCCAGCACGAGCAATGCCAGCGGCTGCTGAAAAATTTCCGCCCGGCTGATTTCCTCCTTCAGCTGATCGAGCAGGCCGACCCGGTTGGGCAGGCCGGTGAGCTGATCCTGATAGGCCATCTGCTGCAGGGCCGCATCCGCCTGCCGGTGCTTGGCCTGCAACCGCAGGTTTTCGATGCCGAAGGCGAGGTCGTCCGCCATCTCCATCAGCAGCTCCGCCTCGCGCGTCGCGAATGCATCGGGCTCTTCGGCATACACGCTGAAGACGCCGATGACCTCCTCGCCGACGTGGAGCGGCATGGCGATCATCGAGCCCATGCCGTAGCGGCTCACCGTGGCGTGCCAGGCCTCGTAGACAGGATTGGTGGCAAGATCGTTCGCCACCTGCGGCCGGCCGGTGCGGATGGCCGTGCCGCTGGGGCCGTGCCCCTCAGGCGTATCCGCCCAGGTGAAGAACGACTGCTCCAGAAAACCTTCGTCGGGGCCGGATTTAGCCATCGGCCGGATGCGCTTGCTGGTGTGATCCTCCTTGTAGCCCACCCAGGCGAAACAGAAGCCGCCGACATCGACCGGGATGCGGCACATGGTCTGCAGAAGGCTCAGCTCGTCTCTGCCGCGCAGCAAGGTCCGGTTGCCGCTGCTCAGTGTCTTCAGGGCGCGGTTGACGCGTTGCAGTTCGATTTCACGCTGTTCCAGCTCATCCGCCATGTGGTCAAAGCTGCGGGCGAGCTGGCCCAGCTCCGAGGGCGTATGGTCGAGTCCCGTGCGGGCGCTGAGGCTGCCGCGGCTGAGCCGGTCGGCCGCCGAGCGCAACGCCTGCACCGGCTGCAGGATCAGCGTCTTGCTGCCCCACCATGCCAGCGCGAAGATCAGCAGGAACAGAATGGAAATGATGGTCAGGTTGCGTTCCACCTGCGCGCGTACGGGTGCGTACAGTTTGTCGGTGGGGATGCCGAGGGTGAGATAAAGCCGTCCGGACGGCAGGTCCTTGAGCATCGAATAGGTATAAAAGCGCTTTACCCCATCCTTGCCACGGGTGACGAGCTTGCCGCTGCCTGAGCCTGCCTCCAGAACCGACAGCAAGGCCGGGTCGTTCAACGGCTTGCCGGTACGGGCGGGGTCTGGCGGATAGCGCGCAAGCAGGATGCCGTGGCTGTCGATGAGGTTGACCGTGGTGTCCTCGATCTGAGGCAGCCGGGCGACCATGCTGCCCAGCCAGCGCAGGTCCATGGCGGCGAAGATCACGCTCAGGATGCGCCCCTTCGAATCCTGTACGGGGTAGGCGAAGTTGATGCTCGGCTTGCCGGTGATCCGGCCGATTTGATAATTGCCCGAAGCGAACTCATGCGTGGTCATGGCGCGCCTGAAGTAAAAACGGTCGGACAGATCGATATCCTTGTCCAGCGGCAACCCGCTGCAACGGGTGATGCCGTTGGTGCCGATGACACCAAGGTTGAGAAAATGCAGGTCGTCGGAGATGAAGCTGGAAAACAACTGATTGCACTCGGCCTGCATGGCCGGATTGCGTACTGCCGGCAACTTGGACAGCGTCAGCAGAATCTCGTGCGTAACCGTGACCGTACGCGACAACTCCGCATTCGCCATGCGTGTGGCGTTTTGAAGGTTTTGTTCTGCATGCTGGGTGAGATGATTTTTCTGTTCGATGCCGTTATAGAAAATCAGGGCGAACAGTGGGATCACCGTCAGGAATGCAAGAAGCAGAATGCGGGGACGGAGACCAGTGGGCATATGCAAGCAGCTCCTTTGCCGTGTTACATGATCTGGCAGCTTTGCCAATGGGGCCGGTTACCTCTTGGCGAGACGGTCACTTCCTGCGAGAAGTATAGCAGTCGAACATAAATACATAGGTGCTAAAAAAATAATGTTTTTTACCAGTGGTATCCGGAGGACGCCTTACAAAACCGCCGTTTTTTTATAGTGATGATAAAGTCTGGAAATGCGCTTTACAAAAGGCTGCAGCTCGGGTTGTAGAAAAAATTGACGAAATCCTGACAGGATATTCAATTTCTGTTGGTATGGTTATGTATTTACCCAGTTTTCGTTGTGGAACGAACTGCCAGTGAGCCACTGAATCATGAAAAACCAGCCCTTCGGAATCAAGCTGAAAAACGCCGTCAACGGCCTCCGTCATGTATGGCGCGCAGAAGTGAATTTTCGCCGCCACGTGTACGTCGCCCTGCTGGTCTTGTTTGGCTTCGCGCTGCTGCAACCCGCACTGATCTGGTGGGCGCTGGTTGTGTTGTGCATCGTCCTGGTACTGGCCGCCGAACTGGTCAACTCGGCACTGGAGGCCGTGCTCGATCACTTGCACCCCGAACGGCATCCTGCCATCGGGCTGGCCAAGGACATGATGGCGGGCATGGTGCTGGTGGCGGCGATCGGTGCGGCGGTTGTCGGCGTGCTGGCACTGGTCTCGACGTTAAGTTGATCGGCGAATGCAGATTCGCATGCTTTCGGTTTCCGGCGTTTACGGCAAAGGAGTATGAACCTTGACTATCGAATATTCGGGTGTGAGATTGCGGCCGGCAACGGAAGCCGATTTCGATGGCATTATCCAGTTGGTTCCCAGTCCGCAAGAGTTGTTCTGGGTTTACCCGAATGGCGAATATCCCCTTTCCGCCGGTCAACTTCGGGCGCTGGCCGGGGAAAGGCTGGAGTTCACTGTCGCCATCGTGGACGGGCAGGTGGTCGGGTTTGCCAATTTGTACGATGTCAGGCCGGAGGAATGGGCGTTTATCGGCAATGTGGTTATCGATCGGACGTTTCGTGGCAAAGGCTTCGGGCGGACCATCGTGAAGCATATGGCCACGCTGGCGTTTAAAAAGTATGACCTTCCCGAGGTGAGGATCTCCGTGTTCAATCAGAACACGCGGGCGTTATTGCTTTATGCCAGCATGAATTTTCAGCCGTATGCGGTTGTCCAACGTGAAGACCCGTCCGGAAACCCCGTTGCGCTCATTCACTTGAAACTGAGTAAAGGCGACTAGCTTGGGTCGTCTTTTTATAACAAGAACTTTGAAAAGAGGACGCGTATGAATTCGATTGAATCCAATGGCGGCTGCCTGTGTGGCGCCGTAGGCTATCAGGTAACCGGAAATGTCGAGCGGTTCACCCTGTGTCATTGCAGCCGGTGCCGCAAAGCGACGGGATCGGCATACACGTCGAATATCATGGTGTCCGAAGGGCGGGTGGAATGGACGCACGGCGAGGACAGGATTCAACGTTTCAAGGTGCCGGAGGCCGAGCGTTATTCAACCTGCTTCTGCGGCAACTGTGGCAGTCCATTGCCCCGGGTGATTCCGGAAACGGGCCTGATCGCCGTTCCGGCCGGATCGCTGGACGAGGATCCGGGCGTAAGCCCACAGGCCCATATCTTCTGGGCGTCGCGCGCTGAATGGCTGACACCGGCATCCTATCTTCCGGAATACAAGGAATATCCGCCGGGTGTCGTTTGAGCCGTTTGATTGGGTTATGACAACCGGTATGCCGTTCGGACACCGCCTGTGACGTAAAGGCACGGGTTTCCGCTCCTGCTACGGCCCTCACTCATCCGAGTCGGCCAGCATCATCATGACCTTCCGCCAGCCGGCTTCTGCTCCGGGGCCGGCTTTTTTAAATACCTTTTCAAATCTCCGGCGTTGATGGCCGCTCAGCTCGTCCTCCAATGCAGTGCCGGGTTTTGTCAGCGTAACGCGTTTTACCCGGCGGTCTGTTGGATCAATGCCGGCCTGTACGTATTTGTCCTGAATCAGGCGCTGCAGCGGGCGGTGCAGGTATTGCTTGGTGACCCGCATGATGTCCAGCAGTTCATTAATGCTGCAGTTGGGGTTGCGGCCGATGAAATAAAGGATGCGGTGGTGAATCCGCGAATAGCCGAGGCTTTCCAGCTTTTCGTCCTGTCTGGATATGAGGGTGCGAAAACCGAAATGGATGGCCTCCAGGGCATCGTTCAGCTCGCGCTCGCGACGTGTCTTATTATGGTCAACCATATTGACATATTATTGCCGGAGCGATAAGAATCGTAAAGCTCAACATGGATGATTCCGTATGGATGCCTACAAAAAGAAGAAACGATGAGGACATTGAGACAATGAGGAATTTCAGTGTAACGAAAGCGATTCATGCGCCGGTAGAACGCGTCTGGGAAATACTCGCCGATGTGGAACGTTGGGCCGAGTGGACGCCTTCGATTTCAAGCATTGAACCCCTGACGGACCTGCCGCTCACGACCGGCTCCCAGGTCCGCATTATCCAGCCCAAACTACGCCCCGCCGTATGGAAGGTCACTCAATGGGAGCCGCATTCCTGTTTTGCGTGGGAGTCCGCGGCGCCTGGGGCCGTCGTCGTGGCGGAGCACTGGCTGACGCCGGTTCAGGAGGGTTGCCAGCTCACATTGAAGCTGGCGTTTACCGGCATGCTCGGCGGCCTGTTCGGATTCCTGAGCGGCAAGGTCACCCAGCGCTATCTCAATCTGGAGGCCAACGGTCTCAAGGCGCGCGCCGAAGCCTGAGCGGGCGGCGTCGCACCCAATCAATATGCCTCCCCAGGGAGGCGGCAAGGAGATTGATATGCTCAATGAAGATGGCGCTCGGGCGCTGGCTGCGCATTGGATCCAGGCGTGGAATGCGCACAATCTGGATGAAATCATGACCCACTATGCAGATGAGGTCACTCTGACGTCGCCCGTGGTCATCAGTGTATTGAACGACCCTTCCGGTACGGTAATAGGCAAGGATGCGCTGCGCGCGTACTTCAAAAGGGGACTTGAGGTGCACCCTGATCTCAACTTCGAACTCGTCGATACGCTGTGGGGTCTTTCCAGCGTCGTTCTTTACTACTTGAACCAGAAATACGTGGACCAGCGTCGAACCATGACCGCCGAGTTCATGGAGTTGAATGAGGCCGGAAAAGTCATCCGGGTGGTTGCCAATTACAACGCCTGAACAGACGGCGGCTAACAGCCGCGCAGTTCCACTCTCGGGTTGGTGGTCTCGAGGTCGGTCAGAAAGCGGTGAAACCCGTCAAACTGGTTCAGCATGCGGAACGTGCCGTGCGCGGTCCTCACGTTTAAGAACCCGTACTGGTTGGATATGGGTTTGATGGAGTGAATGTCCGTCGGGAAAAGCCGGCGCCGCCGCAATACGGAAACGAACTCGACCCGACCGCCCGACACCACGATCCTGTATGGCGTCGTCAGCAGCCAGTACCACAGCCACGCCGCGATGCCGAGCCAGATGAGGTAGAACAGCCGCACCGGCTGCGGCCCCGAGATGTCCGGCATGAAGCCGAACATCATGCCCAGGGCAAACAGGGTGAAGAACGCCAGCATGCCGAAGGTGAGCAGCTTGGTGATGAGCTGAAGGTAAAGGTCGTAAGTGGCGTCTCTCATGCGGTTACCGTGAGGCAGTTCCGATCCGGTTTGTACGTTACCCGTTGGCGGGTTTTTCCAGATGCAGTGTATAGGCGATGCGGTTGCCGTAAAACGCCTTTTCCTTGAACCCGGCATCCGTGGCCAGCCGGGTGATCGTGCCGCGCGGCTGAAAATGCGGATCGAAGATGATCTCGGTGATGGACAGCAGGCCGCCGTGTTTGAGCGACCGGTAAATCTCCTCCAGTGCGGTCTCCCGGTCGGGGATCTCGCCCAGTACCGTCACCAGCAGCGCCACGTCGAAACGATCCGCTTCCAGGCGTCCCTCGCCGATGCCAGCCTCCAGGTATTCGATATTGGTCAGGTTCGAAGCCTCTGCCTTCTCCCGTGTGCGGCGCAGCATGCCTTGCTGGATGTCCATGGCCACCACCTTGCCCTGGTTGCCGATCCCGCGTGCAAGCGGGAGGGTGAGCCGCCCCGGTCCGCAACCGGCGTCCAGCACCGTCATGCCCGGCTCAAGGCCCAGGTGCTCGAGGATGACCGCCGCACGGATGGTCTTGGTAAACGGGTTGTCCAACTCGACCAGCCAGCGCAGCCAGACGGGACTGGGA
>JARRKE010000028.1 GCA_037388465.1 Gammaproteobacteria bacterium | reverse complement strand
GCTCGAACAGCGTGCGGCGGAAATACTGGAACGTCATCTCGACGCCGCCCGCGCCGAGCTGCAGCGCGAAATCCGCCGCCTGCTTCGAAATACCCCATCCGATTCTGAATGACCCCGGCCGCTCCGCTATAATGCGCGGTTTTGGCTACCGGCCTCGCCTGCATCCATGGAAAAGACCTACAACCCCCACGCCATAGAAAAACGCTGGTACCAAACCTGGGAATCCCGCGGCCATTTCGCGCCCAAGGGCGAAGGCACCCCCTACTGCATCATGATCCCGCCGCCCAACGTGACGGGCACGCTGCACATGGGACACGCCTTCCAGGACACCCTGATGGACGCCCTGATCCGCTACCACCGTATGCAGGGCTGCAACACCCTGTGGCAGGCAGGGACCGACCATGCCGGCATCGCCACCCAGATGGTGGTGGAGCGCCAGCTCGAGGCCCAGGGCCTGAGCCGGCACGACCTGGGCCGAGAAGAGTTTCTGAAACGGGTCTGGGCCTGGAAGGAGGAATCCGGCGGCAACATCACCCAGCAGCTGCGCCGCATGGGTGCCTCGCTGGACTGGAGCCGCGAACGGTTCACCATGGATGCCGGCCTGTCGCGCGCCGTCACCGAGGTCTTCGTACGGCTGTTCGACGAAGGCCTGATCTACCGTGGCAAGCGCCTGGTCAACTGGGACCCGGTCCTGCACACCGCCATTTCCGACCTCGAGGTCGTCTCCGAAGAGGAGAACGGCCATCTCTGGCATATGCGTTATCCCTTGGCCGACGGCAGCGGGCACCTGGTGGTGGCCACCACCCGCCCCGAAACCATGCTGGGCGACACCGCCGTGGCGGTGCATCCGGAGGACGAGCGTTACAGGCATCTGATCGGCAAGACCGTGCGCCTGCCGCTGGCCGAGCGCGAGATCCCCATCGTCGCCGACGACTACGTGGACCCGGAATTCGGCACCGGCTGCGTCAAGATCACCCCGGCGCATGACTTCAACGACTATGCGGTGGGACAGCGCCACGATCTGCCGATGATCAACATCTTTACCCCCAGCGCGGCCCTGAACGAAAACGCCCCCGAGGCCTACCGCGGCCTGGATCGCTTCGAGGCGCGCAAGCGCGTGGTGGCGGACCTGGAAGCCCGGGGCCTGCTGGAAAAGATCGACGACCACAAGCTGATGGTGCCGCGCGGCGACCGCAGCGGCGCCGTGGTCGAGCCCTACCTTACCGACCAGTGGTACGTGGACCTGACCCGCGACGTCCAGCCCGACGGCCGTCCCGGCGGCAAGCGCGAGATCACCGACCCGGCCATCGAGGTGGTGCGCAACGGGCGCATCAAGTTCGTACCCGAGAACTGGGACAAGACCTACTTCAACTGGCTGGAGAACATCGAGGACTGGTGCATCAGCCGCCAGCTCTGGTGGGGGCACCAGATCCCCGCCTGGTACGATATCGAAGGCAACGTCTACGTCGCCCACAGCGAGGCGGGCGCGCGCGAAAAATACGGCCTGGGCGCGGACGTCGAACTCACCCAGGACGAGGACGTGCTCGACACCTGGTTCTCCTCCGCCCTGTGGCCCTTCTCCACGCTCGGCTGGCCGGACAACACCGAAGAGCTCAGGCAGTTCTACCCGACTTCCGTGCTGGTCACCGGCTTCGACATCATCTTCTTCTGGATCGCCCGCATGATCATGATGGGCCTCAAGTTCATGGACGACGTGCCCTTCCGGGAGGTCTACGTGCACGGCCTGATTCGCGATTCGGAAGGGCAGAAGATGTCCAAGTCCAAGGGCAACGTGCTCGATCCGATCGACCTGATCGACGGCATCGAACTCGAAACCCTGGTCACCAAACGCACCAGCAACATGATGCAGCCGCAGCTCGCGGCCAAGATCGAAAAGGCCACGCGCAAGCAGTTCGCGGACGGCATCCCCGCCTTCGGCACCGACGCCCTGCGCTTCACCTTCGGCGCACTGGCCTCGACCGGACGCGACATCCGTTTCGACCTGGGACGTATCGAGGGTTACCGCAACTTCTGCAACAAACTGTGGAACGCGGCGCGCTACGTCCTGATGCAGTGCGGCGTAGAGGACGATGCGCCTGCCGGGACGGTGGCCGATACCGGCCTGGGCGGCGAACCGGTCGAACTGTCCCTGGCCGACCGCTGGATCGTCACCCTGCTGCAGCGTCTGGAGGCCGAGGTCAAGACACAGCTGGACGACTATCGTTTCGACCTCGCCGCCAAGGCACTATACGAATTCACCTGGCATGAGTACTGCGACTGGTACCTGGAGCTGTCCAAGACCGTGCTGTACGACGACGGCATGTCCCTGGATGCCAAGCGCGGCACCCGCCGCACCCTGGTGCGCGCACTCGAAGCCCTGCTGCGCCTGCTGCATCCCTACATGCCCTACATCACCGAGGAAATCTGGCAGCAGGTCGCCCCGCTGGCCGGCAAATCGGGCGAGACCATTCAGCTGCAGCCCTGGCCGACGCCCGATGCGGGCAAGATCGATGAACTTGCCGAGCAGGAAATCGAATGGGTGAAGACCTTCATCCTCGGCGTACGCCGCATCCGCGCCGAGATGGATATCCCGCCCGGCAAGCCCCTGCCCGTGTTGCTGCAGAACTGGAACCCCGAGGACCGCGGCCGCTTCGAGGCCAACGGGCACTTCGTCACCCAGGTCGCCCGGCTGGCGTCCGTCGACTGGCTGGGCGCCGACGAGAAGGCACCGGAATCGGCCATCGCCCTGGTGGGCGAGATGCGCGTGTTGATCCCGCTCGCGGGCCTGATCGACAAGGAGGCCGAGCTGACCCGGCTGGAAAAGGAGATCGGCAAGCTCAGCGGCAACCTGGAAAAATGCCAGGCCAAGCTGACCAATCCGAACTTCGTGGAACGTGCGCCCGAAGCCGTCGTCGCCCAGGAGCGCGCCCGCGTCGCCGAAATGCAGGGCGCGCTGGGCCAGCTCCAGGCCCAGGCGGAACGCATTCGCGCCCTTTGACCCCGCGCCCCTGTGGCCTATTCTTTAAAGAATTACAAAGGTACACCCCATGCCTGAAGTACCGAGTTATCAGGAACAAATCGTCATCGCCCACGCCGACCTCATCGTCGGCGTGGTAAAGGCCGTGCAGAATCCGGACGCACGCCCGGAACTCGAGAATGCCCTCAAGGTATCCGAGGAGAACGGCTGGACCGATCTCGTCGCGGCCATCCGGCGCATTCTCAATGGCGACCGCAACGAACAGATACTGGTCGGCCTGGACGAGGAAGACAGCACGATTGTCCAAGCCATCCTGCGCGGCATTCAGGATCCGTCCACCCTGCCCGACCCCAACATGCGCCCCGATCCCAGCATGGCCGCCCCGGGACTTGCGCATATGATTCACGACGCCACCCGCGGCCAGGTTCAGGCGCTGGAATTGCTGGCCAACATGGCCGAGCAGATGACTCAGGCCGGCGGCGACATGGCCCGTGTGGGCGGCATCATGAAGCGTCTGGTCGACGGCGAGCGCGACCCCGACAAGCTGATCAAGAACATGAATGCGCAGACCCAGTCGCTGGTGCTCTCCATCCTCGAAGAGCTCGGCAAACTGGAAGCGCATTGAAGAGAAGAAATTCCAGAGACGGTACGTCGTTGCTGAGGCGGCGTCGATTCAACTGACGCCCGCCAGGTACAGCACCAGCTTCACCGCCCCCCACACCAGCAGGATAAACACCAGCACGGCGACGAATCCCAGCACGATAAAGTGCATGGGATTGCCCTGGGTGAAATCCCGCTCGCGGTTCCTGTTGCTCTGCACGCCAAAAAATGCGGACAGCACGCTTTTGGCGCTATCCATGAGACTCGGTTTGGTCTCGCTCATCCCCTCTCCTCCTGATGCATTATTCCCGGCTCACAGCTCTTTGGCGGCTGCGATACCGGCCTGTTCATCCACAAAGTACAACAATACGCCGCCGGCGACGAACAGGATCAGCAGAGACAGGATCGCCAGGCGCTGATCGCCGGTGAGCACGGCCGCGCCGCCCATCAAGGCCGGCCCGATGACGGCGGCGAACTTACCGAGCATGTTGTAGAACCCGAAAAACTCGGCCGACTTGCCGGCGGGGATCATGCGCGCGTAGAACGAGCGGCTCAGCGACTGCACGCCGCCCAGCACCAGACCGATGATCACCGCGATGGCGTAAAAGTGCCAGGTCTTTTGCATCATCGATCCCAGTATGGTGACGACGATAAACACCGCAATACCGAATTCGATACTGCGCTTGGTGCCGTAACGCTCGCCGAGCCGGCCGAACACGACCGCAGCGGGAAACCCGACGAACTGTGTGATCAGCAGGGCCGTAATCAACTGGTTGGTTCCGAAGCCCAGCGACAGGCCGTAGTCCACCGCCATACGGATCACCGTATCCACGCCGTCGATGTACAGCCAGTAGGCCAGCAGGAACAGCGACAGTACACGCAGGCGACGGATCTCGTGAAAGGTGCGATACAGCTGGGCGAAACCGCCGGCGATCTCGCGCACCAGGCCGCCGCGCGTCAGGGGCTTCGGCTCCTGCACCCACAGCAGAACGGGCAGCGAGAACAGGGCCCACCACACGGCGGTGAGCAGAAAGGACAAACGCACGGCCTCCGCTGCCCCGCTCAATCCGAACCAGGCCGGTTTGATGGTCATGGCCACGCAGAAGGCGAACAGCAAGCCGCCTCCCAGATAGCCCAGCGCGTAACCGAAGGCCGACACGAAATCGTAGTGGCGCTGCTCGGCCACGTTCACCAGCAGCGAGTCGTAAAAGACGTTGCCGCCCATGAACCCGATGGAGGCGAACACGTACAACAGCGCCGCCATCTGCCACTCACCCGCGGCGAGCCAGAAAAACGCGCCGGTCATGGCGATGCCCAGGGTGGCGAACAGCAGCAGCAGGCGTTTCTTGATACCCGCGCTGTCCGCGATGGCGCCGAGCACCGGCGCCAGCACCACGATGGCCACGCTGGCCGCCGAGTTGGCCAGCCCGAGGTGGAAGGTGATTTCCGAAGAGGCCACGTCCCGGCTCCAGTATTCCCGGAAAAACACCGGGAAAAAGCCGGCGATCACTACGGTGGCGAAGGCGGAGTTGGCCCAGTCGTAAAACGCCCAGGCCCAAGTCTGGCGTGGCAGTGTCGGCAGCA
This sequence comes from Gammaproteobacteria bacterium, assembly GCA_037388465.1. Classification (NCBI taxonomy): domain Bacteria; kingdom Pseudomonadati; phylum Pseudomonadota; class Gammaproteobacteria; species Gammaproteobacteria bacterium. Next base: position 38,890 of record JARRKE010000028.1, on the reverse strand, counting down.
TGCGGGCGACTATCGCACAGCCCCGCCGACCGGCCAAGGCCGCCGCTTTCACAAGGGTAAATACTTATTTCTGACCAATTTACTCAGTTATGACTTTAATCAATGCGTACGGGCACCCATATCAGTATTTTAGGAAATACTTGAATACGCCTAGGAGGTTTTCATATGGCGATTTTCAGACAGTTGTTCGATCCCGAAAGCTCGACCTATACCTATATCATCGCGGACGCCGACACCCGGGATGCGGTCATCATCGACCCGGTACGGGAACGCCACGAACGCGACATGTCCGTGTTGCGCGAGCTGGGCGTCACCCTGCGTTACAGCCTGGAGACCCACGTCCATGCGGACCACGTCACCGGTTCCGGTCTGATGCGCGAGGCCACCGGCTGCGAGACGGTGGTCGGCGACGCCGCGGGTGTGGATTGCGCCGACATCGGCATCCGTCAGGGCGACGCCCTAAGCTTCGGTAACGAAGTCATCACGGCCATCGCCACGCCCGGTCATACCGACGGCTGCACCAGCTATCACTGGCGCGACCGCCTATTCACCGGCGACACCCTGCTGATCAACGCCTGCGGGCGCACGGACTTCCAGCAGGGTAATGCGGAAACCCTGTACGACAGCATCCAGAAACTGTTCGCCTTCCCGGACGAGACGCTGGTTTATCCGGGGCATGACTACGAAGGCCGCCGCGTTTCCAGCATCGTCCAGGAAAAGGCGATCAACCCGCGTCTGGCCGGCAAAGCCAAGGACGAGTTCGTCGCCATCATGAACGGCCTGGATCTGCCCTACCCGCGCAGGATCGACGAGGCCCTGCCGGCGAACGTGCATTGCGGACTGGCCGCATGAGTACGATACACGCCCCGCTGCAGCACAGGAGGCGTGGCGGTTGCGGTGGCCCGGACCCCGCACGCCGCGAGCGGCACCAACATGACAGGGACGTCTTTCACCAATTGCTCGACAGCCACGAAGCCTTAAGGCGCCGGGTGGTGAAACTGGACAACGGCATCCGCGCCACCACCACGTCGCCGGACCCGCAGGTCGTCGCGCTGCTGCATGACCACGTGCCGGCAATGCATGCGCGGCTGGAGGAAAACTTTCCCCTGCGGCGCTGGGACCGGCTCTACGCCGAGCTGTTTCGTCACCGGGACAAAATCGACATGCAGGTCACCCTGCTGCCGAACGGTGTGGAGGTCACGGAAACCAGCAGAGACCCGGAGGTGGTCAAGTTGATTCATGCCCATGGCGATACCGTGGATGCCTTCGTGCGCGGCGGCTACGCGGCCGCCGCGAATCCCAGCCCCGTTCCCCGAGACTACAGAGGCTGATGTCATCATGCATAAGATCACCGTTATCGGTGCGGGTTTCGCCGCTCTCACCGCCGCCAGAAGCCTTCGCAAACGGCTGCCGGATGCGGAAATCACGCTCGTCGCACCACGAGCCGAGCTGGTCTACCTGCCCAGCCTGATCTGGATTCCGTCCGGCCTGCGCCGTCCGGAAGACCTGCATATAGACCTGCAGGGGTTCCTGACACGCCAGCGCATACAATTTCACGCCGGCCGCGTCACCGGCATCCATGACGGCGGGCGCACGGTGGTCACCGATCAAGGCGAGGTGACCAACGATGGCCTGATCATCGCCAGCGGCGGCCGGTTCATCAAAAAACTGCCCGGCATCGAACATGCGATCACGTTGTGCGAAGGCACGCAGGCGGCGCAGCGCATCCGTGAACGGCTGCAGGACATGCAGGGCGGCACCATCGCCCTGGGGTTCGCCAGCAACCCGAATGAGCCCTCGGCCATGCGCGGCGGACCCATGTTCGAGCTGATGTTCGGCCTGGATACGCAGCTGCGGCGCGAAGGCCGGCGCGAGCGGTTCAAACTGGTGTTCTTCAATCCCGCCCCGCGGCCGGGTGCACGACTCGGCGAACGCGCCGTCGACGGGTTGCTGGCGGAAATGAAAAAGCGCGGCATCGAAACCCATCTCGGACACAAACCCGTGCGCTTCGAAGCCGACAGGGTGGTGACCGAGGGCGACGAAATACCGGCCGATCTCATCCTGTTCATGCCCGGCATGACCGGCCCGGACTGGGTGGCGGACAGCGGCCTGCCTCTGTCGCCGGGTGGCATGATCCAGGCCGACCGCATGGCGCGCGTGGACGGCTTCGAACGCGTCTACGTGGCGGGCGACGCCGGCAGCTTCCCGGGCCCCGACTGGATGCCCAAGCAGGCGCACATGGCAGATCTTCAGGCCGAGGCCGCCGCCGCCAACCTGTGCGAAGAACTGGACGGCAGGCCGCCGCGCCACCGCTTCAAGGTGGAACTGGTCTGCATCGTGGACACGCTGGCCAAGGGCATACTGGTGTTCCGCAACGAACAACGGGCCCTGATCCTGCCGCCGATGCGCCTCATGCACTGGGCCAAGCGTCTGTTCGAGGGCCGTTATCTCGCCAAATACCGTGGCTAGGCGCCGGCTACCGCTGCCGGGCGTCCGGCCCGGCTGATTTCCCAACCGCCGACGAGGCCGTGGGGCGCCGTGCCGCGATGCCGTATACTCGGTCGGCATGCGACGCGAACCGCCTGTCTCCCTGTCCAGGCGTGCGATGCTGGGCAGTCTGGCAGCGCTGCCACTGGCGGCGATGCTCGGCGGCTGCCGCAGCGGCACCTCCAAGCTGTCCGCACGCAAACCGACACTCGAGGTATGGGCTCACGCCGGTCAGGTCGGCGAGCGCCGCACGCTCGTCCGCCTGGCGGACAGCTTCAACGCCGGCCGGCGCCGCTTCGCCGTGCATCTCACGCTGCTGCCTGAAGGCGCCTACAACGGCCAGCTCCAGGCCGCGGCCCTCGCCGGACAACTCCCGGACGTATTCGAATTCGACGGCCCCTACACCGCGGACTATGCCTGGATGGGCCAGCTGCAACCGCTGGACGAACTGCTGCCGGCAACGCTGCGCGAGGACCTGCTGCCTTCCATTCTCTCCCAGGGCACCTACAACAAACGCCTGTACGCGGTCGGCCAGTACGACTCGGGCCTCGGACTGTTCGCGCGCCGCGACCGCCTGACGGCCATCGGCGCAAGCCTGCCGACCTCGCCCGGGGATGCCTGGACGGTGGAACACTTCGAAGACCTGCTCGCCCGCCTCGCCGCAGCGACCGGCAATCGGCCACCGCTGGACCTCAAGCTCAATTACCGCGGCGAGTGGTTCACGTACGGCTTTGCGCCTGCCCTGTGGTCGGCCGGCGGCGGGCTGGTCAGCCGCGACACCCGGCCGCCGCATGCCGGGGGCGTGCTCGACGGATCAAAATCGACCGCCGCCATGCGTCATATCCAGCGCTGGACCGCCGCCGGGCGGGTGGACCCCAACCTCGATGACGCCGCCTTCACCACCGGGCGCGTAGCGCTGTCCTGGGTCGGCCACTGGGAATATCCGCGCTACCGACAGGCCGTCGGCAGGGACCTCGCCCTGCTGCCCCTGCCGGACTTCGGCGAAGGCGCCCGTACCGGTGAAGGTTCCTGGACCTGGGGCATCAGCGCGGGTTGCCGCCACCCCGAGGCCGCCGCCGAATTTCTGCGCTACCTGCTGCAAACGAGCAATGTGCTCGCCATGAGCGGAGCCAACGGCGCACCGCCCGCCACCCGCAGCGCCGTCGCCCGCTCGCCGCTGTATGCCCAGGACGGGCCGCTGCGGCTCTACATCGAACAACTGGCCGAGGGCTATGCCCTGCCCCGGCCGCGCACGCCGGCCTATCCCGCGATCACCTCCGCCTTCCAGCAGGCGTTCCATGCCGTACGCGATGGGGCCAAGGTGCCGGAAACGCTGCACCGGGCGGCGACCCTGATCGACCGGGACATCGCCGACAACAAGGGCTATCCGAACCGCGAGGCCGTGCGGGGATGAAACGCACACCCGGCAAATCCGCGCGCACCGCCCTGACGGACAACGCCACGGGCTGGCTGATGATGCTGCCGGCGCTGGCGGGGCTGACCGTGTTCGTCGTAGCGCCTTTCGTGCTCGCGCTCGGCATGTCGCTCACCCACCTGCGCATGGGCTCGCCGCTGGGCGCCCAGTTCGTCGGCTTCGAACAGTATCTGCGCCTGCTGCAGGATGCTTCGTTTCAACGCGCCCTGATCAACAACGCGTTGTTCGCGCTGGGCGTCGTCCCCGTGCAGACGTTGCTGGCGCTCGGGCTGGCGCTGGCGCTGAACCGGCCGCTGCGCGGTGTGGCCGTTTTCCGCACCCTGTTCTTCATGCCGGTGGTGTTTCCCATGTCGCTGGTCGCGGTGGTGTGGATACTCATTTACGCGCCAGGACCGAACGGCCTGCTCAACGGCGTGCTCGGCGCCCTGACCCTGCATCACTGGCAGCCGCGCGATTTTCTGCATGATCCCCATCTGGCCCTGCCCGCGATCATGCTCACCTCCATCTGGCAGGGCGCGGGTTTCCAGATGGTGATCCTGCTGGCCGGGCTACAGGAGATTCCCCGCGAGCGCTACGAGGCGGCCGCCGTGGACGGTGCGGGGCCGTGGCAACGCTTCCTGCACATCACCCTGCCCGGTCTGCGCAATCCGCTGATCTTCGTCGTCATCGTGACGTCGATCCTGTCGTTCCGGGTCTTCGACCAGGTCCGTATCATGACGCAGGGCGGTCCGCTCGATGCCACCACCACCGTGGTCTATCAGGCCGTGCAAAGCGCCTTCGACCGCGCCCAGGCCGGGCGCGGCGCGGCGATGGCCGTGGTGTTTTTCGTCATCGTGCTGGCCATCACGCTGATCCAGCGCAGGTTGCTGCGCACCGAACGGGAGGTGCGCTGAGCGTGCGACGTGTGGCACTGAAAATCATTCATTACGGCCTGCTGCTGGGCGCCGCCCTGGTGTTCCTGGCCCCGATCCTGTTCATGCTGGCCGGCAGCCTGAAGCCGGATGCGCGGGTGCTGAGCGAAGCGGGCAGCTGGCGCGCCCTGGTGCCGGACGGCATCACGCTGGAGAATTACCGCGCCGTGCTTGCCCGCACGCCGTTCTGGCATTACCTGCTCAATTCGCTGCTGATCAACGGCCTCATCGTCGGCCTGGGGCTGCTGATCAACAGCCTTGCGGGCTATGCGCTCGCCCGCCTGCGCTGGCGGGGACGCGACGCGGTGCTCGGCGCGGTACTGGCGATCCTGGTGATCCCCTTCGAGGCGATCGCGGTACCGCTGTTTTATCAGCTCAGCCTGCTGGGTTGGCGCGACGACTTCAGCGTGCAGATCGCGCCCTTCGTCGCCAACCCCTTGTCGATTTACCTTTTTTATACCTTCTTCCTGAGCCTGCCGCGCGAACTGGAGGAAGCCGCCCGCATCGACGGTGCAGGGCCGCTGCGCACCTTCTTCACGGTGGTGGTACCCAACGCCAGGCCCGTTTTCGCCAGCGTGGCCATTGTCACGCTGCTGTTCTACTGGGGCCTTTATCTGTGGCCGCTGCTGATGACCACCGGGCCGGCGGTGCGACCGCTGCCGCTGGGTATCGCCACCTTCTTCACCCTGCCGCCGCTGCACTGGGGACAGATACTGGCCTTCGGCGTCATGATGGTCGCGCCGGTGCTGGCACTGTTCCTGATCTTCCAACGCGGCTTCGTGCGGGGCGTGGCATCCAGCGGACTGAAGGGATAGGGACATGAGCAGCCGAGTCGAATTTCGATCCGTCACCAAACGCTACGACAACGGGCCGGAGATCATCCGTTCACTGTCGCTGACCATCGAACCGGGCGAATTCATGGTGCTGCTCGGTCCGTCCGGCTGCGGCAAGTCGACCCTGTTGCGCATGCTGGCCGGCCTGGAAGACATCACCGGCGGCGAAATCCTCATCGACCGGAGCGTGGTCAACGAAATGACCCCGCAACAGCGCAACGTCGCCATGGTGTTTCAGAACTATGCGCTGTACCCGCATATGAGCGTGCGTGGGAATCTCGCCTTTCCGCTCAAAATGCGCGGCATGCCGAAACGGGAAATCGAGGCGCACGTCATGCAGGCGGCGCAAACGCTCGGCATCGGGGCCCTGCTGGAACGCAAACCCGCGCAGCTTTCCGGCGGGCAGCGCCAGCGCGTGGCCATGGGGCGTGCCATCGTACGCGAGCCGAGCGTGTTCCTGATGGACGAACCGCTGTCCAATCTGGATGCCAAGCTGCGCAGCCAGATCCGCGGCGAGATCGCCGCCCTGCAGCGCCGGATGGACACCACCACCCTGTACGTCACGCACGATCAGGTGGAGGCCATGACGCTGGGACATCGGGTGGCCGTGCTGCACGCGGGCCGGCTGCAGCAGATCGACACGCCGGCCGAACTGTACGCGCGTCCCGCCAACCTGTTCGTGGCGGGCTTCCTGGGCAGCCCGGCGATGAACCTGCTGCAGCTGCCGCCCGCCGATGCGCGGGATGCGCGTCGGCTGGACTTCGGGGATCAATCCGTCCCGCTCGATGCGCCGATCCCGCCTGCGGCGGCGACCGTCGGTATCAGGCCCGAGTCCTTCGAGCCGGCTGCAACCAACGAGCGCGGCTCACCGATCGAGGTGGCGATCGTCGAGGTGGAGGCACTGGGTCACGAACAGATTCTGCACTTCGAATCCCCCCTGCCGCTACGGCAGATCGACGCGGGGACCCCGTCCGGACTGATGACCGCGCGCATCTCCGCGACGCCGCCGCTCGAGCGCGGGCAGCACATCCGGCTGACTCTTCGGACGAATGCCCTGCACTGGTTCGACCGGGACGGTCAGCGCCTGTAGCACTGCCGGTTCAGATCAGCACCAGCCCGAGATACAGCAGATACAGGGCGCCGTTCAGGAACAGATGCCAGACCTTGAGCCCCTGGCGCAGGATCAAACGGGTCCAGAGGGCCGCCGCCAGGGTGATGACGATCGCGCTGACCACTTCATGACGCGGAACCCACGGCGTCAGCATGATGCCGATGGCCGGCAACAGAGTGCCCTGAAACACCATGGCCCCGGTGATATTGCCGAAGGCGAGCGTATCCTTGCCACGCCGCGCCCACAGGATGCTGTTGACCTTCTCCGGCAGCTCGGTGGCGATGGGGATGACCATCACGGCGATCAGCAGCGCCGACACGCGGTAGGTGTCGGACAGGTTTTCGACCACGTGCACGAAGCCGCGCGCGCCGGCGATCAGCAAGGCCAGGCCGATCAACAGCTGCAGCAGGATAATCCAGCGGTTTTCGGGCAGACCGATGCGCGAAAGCATCAGCGGCATCTCGGCGTCCGTTCCGTGTCCGTTCTGCACCAGGGTCGCGGATGCGCGCAAGGTGAGCAGCAGGTAAATGAAATAGGCCACCACCAGTATCGAGGCAAACAGCAGGCGGATGCCGGGCTGGTGATGCGGCACGAACAGCGCGACGGCGGCAATCCCGTAAGCGAACAAAAAGAAATTCAGATCACGGCGCAGACCGGTCGGTTCGGGCCTGAACTCGCCCCGCGTGCCGCGTGCGCGCAGCGTGGCGAGCGTGACCAGGAACAGCGACAGCGTGGAGAGCATCAGGGAGGAGCCCAGAATCGCGCCTACCCCGATTTCTTCGTTGATCCTGATATTGGCGCCGCCGGCGAAGATCGCGACCAGCGGCATGAGGGTCTCCGGCATGGCGGTTCCCACCGCCGCGAACACCGAACCGGTCACCCCTTCGGAAATTTTCAGCTGCTCGCCCAGATGTTCGAGTGCATTGGTAAAGAGCTCGGATGCCAGCAGAATGATCAGCAGCATCAGGGCGAGTTCGAGAAAATACATCGGTGTTCCTGAATCCGGGGAAGGCGCAGTCTAGCGCAAGCCCTGCGGTTTTGGCAGGCAAGCGTGTTCCGGATAAATCTCACGAATCGGGCGCATCCTTACGAATACGCCCGGACCGGTAACGAACCGGCGCCCGCGTCAGAGTTCCGCGTTGGCGCCGGCCTTCATGATCTGTTTCAGGGTGTCGACCACCTTTTCGGCCTTCTTTTTCAGTCCCGCCGGCATGTCGGGCGACATCAGGCGCTCGGGGTTCATCATCACCAGCCAGCCCTTGCCGTGCTCGTCCTCGACCACCGCGATCCGACAGGGCAGATAGGCGGCGTAGGCCATGTTGAACCTGACCATCTCGTAGGCCGTTTCCGGATTGCAGAACTGATAGATTTCCAGCCGGCGGACGTTCTTCACCCCCATGGCCTTCAACTGTTCCGACAGCGGCTGTTCCGAAACGAGTTTGAAGTTGAGCAGGTTGGCGCGCAGCTTCATGGACTCGACCGCGTCATCGATCGTGACGCCCTCCGCCAGCGGCATCTTGATGACCGTCTTCGCGATGTCGGAATCGGCCGGAGCATCCGCCGCCAGTGTGGGCGGCATGGCCAGCGCCAGCAGCAACAGCGCGAGCAGGGAATACAAGCGGGTCGGGATGGTATTCGACATGGCGTCACCTCCGATTCTCGATGTGAACCCCCGGGGATGAGCCGGTTCACCCCGGTTCGGGAAGGGTCGCAGCAACCCTTCGGCGAGCCGGTACGCGAAATCGAAAAGCCCCGCTCAGGCGGACGCGAGTTCTATGCCGTGCTCGCGCGTGGCCGAGAAACGAATCTCGGGCCATTTCTCCTGTGCCATTTGCAGGTTGACGCGCGTGGGCGCGATATAGACCAGTTCGTCGCCGTGATCCACGGCCAGATTGGCAGCGGCCTTATCACGAAACTGTTCGAACTTTTTCCGGTCCTCGCTGCTGACCCAGCGCGCCGTATTGACGTTCACCGGCTCGAATATACAGTCTACACCGTACTCGTCACGCAGACGATGCGCGACCACGTCGAACTGCAGCACGCCAACCGCGCCCAGAATAAGGTCATTGTTCGTCAGTGGGCGGAACAACTGGGTGGCGCCCTCCTCGCACAACTGCGTCAGCCCTTTGCTGAGCTGCTTCATCTTCAGCGGGTCGCGCAGCCGCGCGCGGCGGAACAATTCGGGCGCGAAATTGGGAATGCCGGTGAAGGCCAGCTCTTCGCCCTGGGTGAAGGTATCGCCGATGCGAATGGTGCCGTGGTTGTGGATGCCGATAATGTCGCCCGGCCAGGCCTCCTCCACGTGCTCGCGGTCCGACGCCATGAAGGTCAGCGCGTCCGGAACCTTGACCTCCTTGCCGATGCGCACCTGGAACAGCTTCATGCCCTTCGTGAAATGGCCGGAGCAGATGCGCACGAACGCGATGCGGTCGCGGTGCTGCGGATCCATGTTCGCCTGGATCTTGAACACGAAGCCGGAGAACTTGGTTTCGTCCGGGCTCACCGTGCGCGTGACCGTGGCGCGCGGCAGCGGCGCGGGGGCGTGCTCGACGAAGGTATCCAGCAGTTCCTCGATGCCGAAGTTGTTGATCGCCGAACCGAAAAACACCGGGGTCTGCTTGCCTTCCAGGTAACGGGCGGGGTCGAAGTCGTGACTGGCGCCCTTCACCAGCTCGATCTCGTCGCGCAGCTCGTCCGCCATGCCGTCCAGCACCTCGTCGAGACGCGGATTGTCCAGCCCTTCGATGGTCTCGCCGCGCTGGATCTTGCCGCCGTGGGTGGGGCTGAACAGGTGGATGCGGTCGTTGAGCAGGTGATACACGCCCTTGAACCGCTTGCCCATGCCGATCGGCCAGGTCACCGGGGCGCATTCGATCTTGAGCACGGACTCGACCTCGTCGAGCAGCTCGACCGGCTCCCGCCCCTCGCGGTCCAGCTTGTTGATGAAGGTCATGATCGGCGTGTCGCGCAGCCGGCACACCTCCATCAGCTTGATGGTGCGTTCCTCGACGCCCTTGGCCGCGTCGATCACCATGAGCGCGGAGTCGACCGCCGTCAGGGTACGGTAGGTATCCTCGGAGAAGTCCTCGTGCCCGGGCGTGTCCAGCAGATTGACGATGCGGTCCTTGTAGGGGAACTGCATCACCGACGAGGTGACCGAGATGCCACGCTGCTTCTCCAGCTCCATCCAGTCGGAGGTGGCATGGCGCGCCGCCTTGCGGCCCTTGACGGTACCGGCGAGCTGGATGGCGCCGCCGAACAGCAGCAGCTTTTCGGTGAGGGTGGTCTTACCGGCGTCCGGGTGCGAAATGATCGCAAAGGTACGGCGGCGGGCGGTTTGCTGGGTATGCTCGGACATGTCGCTCAGGGCGGAGAAAATCGCCCATTATACCAGCGGCGGCGACTTAAAACCTGTGGCCAGGCCCTAATCGGACGCCATGGTGCGCGCCAGCACGACCGCGTCCTCCCGCCCGGTCAGGGCCGGATAGTAGTCGCGCCGGCTGCCGATCTCGTTGAAGCCCTCGCTGAGGTAGAGGCGCAGGGCCGAAATATTGGAGGGGCGGGCCTCCAGGTAGATTTCGCCCACCCCGTGCGCGTCGGCCTGCGCCAGCAGTGCGCGCAGCAGGCGCCGCCCGTGGCCGCGCCCCTGATAGTCCGGGGCGATGCACAGGTTCAGGATATGCCCCTCGCCGACGGCCATGGACATGACCGCATAACCCAGCACCTGCTCTTCCTGTGCATAAATCCAGCACGAGTAGCCGACCCGCAGGCAGTCCTGAAAGATGCCGCGGGTCCACGGAAAGTGATAGGCGCGTTTCTCGATGGCCATGACGGCATCGAGATCCGCAGGTTGCATGGGCCGGATACCCGGCTTTCGATCTTGGACGACTGCACTCATGTAGCGAAGAGAAAATGGCCTTGAGCAGATTGTAGTGATGCTGAGCGGCAGAACAAGCACTCAGTCACGCTGCAGCAAGGCACGAATCCGCTTGAGATCCGCCCAAGCCTTGCGTTTTTCTCGCGGCTGCCGGAGCAGATAGGCCGGATGGTAGGTCGCCACGGCCGGAACCCCGTTGATAGACCGTACGTCGCCCCGCAGCCGACCGATGGGGGCGTCGGTCTCGAACAGGCTCTGCGCAGCGATGCGACCCACCAGCAGAATGGCCTTGGGCGCCACCCATTCGATCTGCTTCGCCAGATACCCGTGACAGGCCGCCACCTCTTCGGGTTTGGGATCGCGGTTGTTGGGCGGGCGGCACTTGAGGATATTGGCGATGAACACCTGCTCGCGTTTCAGGCCGATGGCCAGCAGCATGTTGTCCAGCAGCTTGCCCGCCCGGCCGACGAAAGGCTCGCCCCTGCGGTCCTCTTCCGCGCCCGGGGCCTCGCCGATCACCATCAGCGAGGCCTGGCGGTCGCCCACGCCGAACACGGTCTGGGTGCGGCTTTCGCTGAGCGCGCAGCGGGTGCAGCCGGCCACGGCCTCGCGCAGGCCTTCCCAGTCCTGATCGGAAAATTCGACCACCGACTCGGTCGCTTTGACGGGCGCGGCCGCATCCTCAACCGGGGACGCCGGCTCGACGTCCCGGACCGGCGCCGCGGTACGCCGCACCCACACCGGGATGTCCATGGCCTTGAGATACTGCCGTTTGACGTCGCTCACGCCATCCTCCTGCTGTGGACGAAACCCTCCTCGGATGGCAATTGTAACGTGTCAGACCGGCGATGCAGGATCGAGGTGGCGTTTCACCCCGCCCCGATCATGCGCCGCAAAAAATCGCGCCGGGTGGTCTCCGCGTCCCGCCGCTGCAGCTCGTCCAGCTTTTCCTGGCGGCTGCGGTCGCGTGCGGCCAGTACGCCGTCCCATGCGTCCCACACGGCCGTATCGTCGGCATAGCGATTCAGCCCCTGCATCAGGGGCTGCAACAGAAAGTGTCCGTAATCAGGCAGCCATTGCAGATGCAGGCGGTGCAGTTCCTCCCCCACCGCAACATCTAGCGACGGGCCGATGAGCTGAAACGGCTGTCCAGCACGCGCCTGCGCCGTCCAGGCCGACGGCAGTTCGATGGCGGGCGGCATCAGCGGCAGGTATACCCGCATCAGCATCCACGGCGTCAGCACATAGGCAACGTCCCAGTCCGCCTGCGACGCCAGGCCGCGCCAGGCGTAGCCGACGGCAGGATTTGCATAGGAACGGCCGGCAATCTCGGCCTCGCCGACATCCCGCAACGCGACGAGCAGATCATTGAGACGCTGGGCGGCGGATTCCCCAACAGGCAACTGCCAGCTCATACGCAACGGCCTCGGATTATGATGCCGGCGCAGCACGACATCCCAGAACGTTGCTCAAGCATGGCCGCCACCATGCGCATGCTCCTCTTCAACGGCAAGGCGTTCGAGGCTGCCGGCCAGCCAGTCCGCCACTGCCCGGTCGGGATCGCGCGCCGGCGTCGCAACCGCTTCGATGCCGCGCGCCGCCAGCTTGCGTGCCAGCCCACTGCCCATGCCGCCGGTAATCAACGCCCGCATACCGTCGAGCGGATGCGGCAGGCGGACATCGTGTTCATGAAAAGACCGCTCCTTGGGTAGTTCCAGCAGTTCGCGTCCCCGCACTTCGCCATCCACCATCGTATAGATCCAGAACTTGCGGCAGCGTCCGGCATGGCCGGTCACTTCACGGCGATTCTGGCTGGCAACGGCGATTTTCATCGTTTCCATGGATATCTCCGGGTCTTCAATGCGTTTCCATCCCGACCTGCCGCTTCCCGAGCGACAGCACGACGTCATGTGCATCCGCCAGACGCTCACCCAGACGACGGTAGAAAGCGAGGCGGGCATGTTCACGCAGCCGGCCGGCAAAGCGTCCCAGCCAGTCGGCGAGGAAGGTCTGCCGGAAAGTCGCCGCCTCCTGCGCCTGTCCGGCCTCGACCAGCCAGGCCTCGCATTCGAGCAGACTGCCGAGATAATCACCGGGCAGTCCCTCGCTCAGCGCAAATCCCTGATCCGCGTAATACGCCTCGGCGGCACTCGCAGCGGCGCCGTTGAGAATGCCCTCGCGGTAGGCGGAGGCGAACGGCGGCGCCAGACCCGGCACCACGAACAGCCGCGCGTGTTCGCCCTGCCAGACCTCCAGGTCGGTGGCCGCCAGTTCGGCCAGGGGCTCGGCGAGCCAGGGCTGCCAACCTGCGGCTTCGCGCAAAGCGGGCAACGCCTCGGCGGTCGGTTCGGCCAGGCAGGCCGCGTAGAACCGCAGCTCAGCGGCGTCCGCGCGAGTGGGCGTGGCTTCAGTGGATGACATGCGCGATCACATCCGAACCCAGCACGCCCAGGTGGTGCGCGTTGGCCCAGGGGAAATAATAGACACCGGCGTTAAGAAAATAATGGCGCAGCAGATAACCGCCGACCAGCACCAGCACCGCGGCCGCCATGACCGGCACCGGTGAGTTCCAGGCCCGCAGGCTGCCCTTGATCTCCAGCAACAGCGGCACCAGCAGGCCGAACAACAGGAAGCCGACGACCCAGCCCATGTTGTCCATGAGCAAGGCATAACTCGCGCGTCCGGATTCGCTTCCCGGAAGCACCGCATAGAGCAGGTAGCCGATCAACGCCATTTCGACGGCGATCAGCAGCACGTCGAAACGCTCGTAGGCGCGCGCCAGCGGTCCATGTTCGCGCAGCACGGCATACTGCACCAGCAGCAGATAGGCCAGGCCGGTCGACAGCGCCGACACCGTGAACAGCAGCGGGATGACCGGGTTATGCCACAGCGCCACGGCCGGGAAGGAACGCAGCAGCAGGCCGGTGTAGACCGCCACGGCAATCGACATGAGGATGGACAGCCAGGCCAGCAGGGTGGCGAAGCGCTCGCAGATTTCCGCACTCCAGCGTACCCAGCCGATGCCGAACCACCAGTTCAACACCGGAATACGCCGCAAGCCTTGCGCCTTCCACAGCATGGGCCAGATATACAGAACCCCGAACACCATGGCCCAGATCAGGAACTGCGTTCCCCAGGTGATCCATGCCGTGGGATTCACGAACACGTTCCACGGCAGCAGGATGCGCCAGACATGAAGCGGATCCAGCAGGTGGAACAGCAGCAGCAGCGAACCGACGGCCAGGGCCGCTTCACCGGAGAGTACGCCCCATAAGGTCAGCGGCGTGGAAGCCCTGGCATAGCGGTGCGCAAAAACGGAAATGGCGACCAGCGCGGCGCCCAGGCCGCCGAGGAACAGATACCAGATCACCAGCCCGACCCAGCGGTCCTGCGTGGTGAGCGTACCGACCAAATGAATCGCTTCATTCATTTGCCAATCCCTCCGGAAGCTTGTCGATATAGAAGACGTTGGGCCCCGTGCCGATCTCGGGCAGCAGGGTCTTGGCCTTGCCGCTGGCGACGATCCTGCTGACCAGGTCATCGGGGTTGTCCAGGTCACCGAAAATGCGCGAATGCGCCACGCAGGTTTCCACGCAGGCCGGTTCCAGCCCCTGTTGCAGGCGGTCCCAGCAGAAATCGCACTTGTCCACGGCCGGATGCGTGCGCTTGAGAAATGCCTCGCCGTAGTAGGCCTTGGCGTGGGCAACGTCCCCGCGGTCGATCGGATAACGGGCGTCGTACGGGCAGGCCATGGCGCAGGCCTCGCAGCCCATGCAGATTTCGGGATCCACCCGCACCGGTCCGCTCTCCTCTTTCCAGGTCGCGCCGGTCGGGCAGACCGTCACGCAGGGCGGGTTGTCGCACTGGTTGCACAGGCGCGGGAAGAACTGCCGCACCCAGCGTCCGTCCTTTTCGAACTCCTCGTCATGGACATAGGTGCGGAACTTGCTCGAATCCCATACCGGCGTCTGGTTGGCCTGCGAGCAGGCCGCCATGCAGGCGTTGCAGCCCACACAGGTATCCACGTTGATCACCATTGCGTAATGTGCCATGACTCGCTCCTCACAGTGCGCGCACGCGCACGGTGTATTCCTGATTGCTGGTGCCGCCGCTGACCGGCTCGGTCAGGTCGCCCGTGATGTCGTTCAGGGCCGTACCCACGCCGCGCGCGTAACGCAGCGCCGATGTCTTGGCGCCGAACCCGCTGTACATAAACAAGGTGTCCTCGCGGGTCAGCCGCGTCAGGTAGGCACTGGCCTCGGTACGCTCGCCCGATACCGCATTGCGCAGTTCGATCTTCTGTCCCTGGCTGATACCCAGGCGCCTGGCGCGGTCGGGATGCATCCACACGCCGTGATACACGTCACCGCGGAAGGCATTGATGCCGACCAGCGGCAGGAAGTTGTTGTTGGGCGAACAATGCGAAACCGTTGGCACCATACCGAAGGTGAAGAAGAACTCGTCATCCTCCAATGGCGCCTCCAGCGGCTTGTCCGGACGCTCATGCGGCGGGATGTAGGTGGCCAGCACGTCGAAGAACGGATTGTTGTACAGCTCGAATCCGTCGCGCAGGCCCGCGTACAGGTTGCTGAAGAATTCGGCACGGCCGCTGGGCGTGGGCAGAGGCCGCTTCCAGGGCATGGCGTCCCTGTTCAGCAGCTCCTGCGCCTCGGCCACCGGGTAGACGCCCTGCTCGCGCAACACCTGCTCCAGGTGCTCGGGCGAGACATGCAGTTCCTCGGCCTTGGCCTCGAAGCGCATGCGGCGCAGCGCCTGATTGAACGGATCGCGCACCTTCTGCTTGCGGTACTCCTCGGTCAGCGCCATCAGTCGCTTGGCCGGCACGCCGGCGAGGCGTTCAAGCGTACGCGGATAATTGCGCTCGTCGCCGCTGATGACGCCGGTGAGCTTGAGGAAAATATCCGGCAGCGTATGCGTATCGAACAGCGGCTCGATCACCTTGTTGCGCGTGATGAGCATGTCGTCCGGATTCACGCCGTTGCCGAAAATGGACGGTGCGTCGCGCTCCAGATAACTGCTCTCGGGCAGAATGACGTCCGCGTAGGCCGCCGTGTCGGAGGCCATGACATCCATCACCACCACCAGTTCGAGCGCGGAGTCGGACAGCGCCTCGCGCCAGACCTTTTCCCGCGCATCGCGCATGGGGTTGGTGCCGTTGAGCAGAATGGCCTTGGCCTGATAAGGCTTGCCCCGGTAGCTGAGCTCGCCCTTTACCGCGGGCAGGAAGCCGACATCCGTGGAAACCGGGATGGCCGCCCAGTGAGGGCTGAGCTTGTCCACGCTGTCACGGTGCACCACCGACCAGGCCGGAAAGCCGTGACTGAAATTCTTCGGATCGGAGAACAATGCCCCCGTCCATTCGACGAAGGGCATGCCCGCCCGGCCCATGGGCGGGAAGCCGGGCTTGCCGATATGGTCCTGCATGTACGCCACCTGCCCGCGCCACTCCGCCCCGAACAGCCAGCCGCCGGGACGGTCGATGCCGCCGACCAGCCCCTGGATCAGACCCTGGGTACGGCGCAGCATCTGCATATTGCCGTAGCGCGCACCCGACCAGCCGGGCTGCAGCAGCGGGCGCTTGGCGGCGCCGAACTCGGCGGCGATGCGGCGGATCGTCCCCGCCGGGATGCCCGTGATCCTGGCGGCCCACTCCGGCGTATAGGTCTCCAGGCCCGCCAGCTGCGCCTGGAACACCGTCACCAGTTCTTTGCCGTCCAACTTGAATCCGGCCGGCGCCTGCAGCGCCGGGTGCACGGCCTGTCCCGAGACGTCGGTATCGTTGCGATTGGAAAAAGCGGGCAGGAAATGCACGCTTCCGCTGCCGCCGTCGATCACAGCCGGTTCGCCCTTGGCCGAGCGGTAGAGCTGCCACGCACCGTGCTCGTCGCGGTAACACAGAAACGACAGATTGCTGTGTATGCGCACGAAGGTATCGTGGTAATGCCCGGCGTGCATCAGCTCACGCAGCATCGCCAGCATGAAGGCCAGATCGCTGCCGGGCCGGACCTGCAGCCACTCGTCGGCCTTGCTCGCGGTTTCCGAGGCACGCGGGTCGAGCACGACGACCTTGGTGCGTTTCTCCTTGGCCTCGGCGAATCGCACGGCGCGGCAGGTGGACACACCGCCGATGGAGGCATTGCCGACGCAGGCGATGATGTAGTCGGAATTGCCGTAGTCCTCGATCACCTCGCCATGCACCACGTAGTTGCCGGTCAGCGAGTTGGTGCCCAGGTGGCCGTTGAAGACGCAGTTCTGCGTCGGCGAGGTGATCAGGTTGGGGATGTCGTTCGCCAGGGTGAAGCAGAAGGTTTCCGGAATGTAGAAGGAACAGGTGGACCAGCCGCCGTAAACGGTCCATTCATAAGGCTTGATGGATTTGGCTTTTTTCGCGATGTAGGCGTAGGCCTCGTCCCAGCTGGCGCTGCGGAAGGCCCATTCGCCACGCTTGGAGCCGGGCACACGTA
This sequence comes from Gammaproteobacteria bacterium, assembly GCA_037388465.1. NCBI lineage: Bacteria > Pseudomonadati > Pseudomonadota > Gammaproteobacteria > Gammaproteobacteria bacterium. Next base: position 21,751 of record JARRKE010000028.1, on the reverse strand, counting down.
TCAACGGCGTCTTGATGCGATCGACACTGTAGACCTGGCGGAAGCCCGACTGGCCGCGGGCACAAAGCTTGTCGCCGTTGAGGGTCGAGCGTGGATTGCCGCCAAGCTTGACGATGCGCTCGTGACCGTTGCTTTCCTCCACCGTCGCGCGCACCGAGCAGAAGGAAGAGCAGTAATTGCAGATGGAATAGGACTCGCGCGTCTTCCAGGTCTGGCCCCAGTCGGAAACCTCATTCTTGGCCGGGCCCGATAGCTTGATCCACTCCGGGCGAAACAGGGTCATTCCTAACACACTCGCGCCGCTGCCTTTAAGAAAACTGCGGCGGGTCATTCGCGGAAACTGCCAAGCCATGACTCGACCTCCTCCATGTATTAGATATTCACGGGGTACTAATATATGGAAGCAGCCAGACTGCTTATAGCCCTATTGACGACGAAACGTCCGCGCTCATGCGGACGGCCGCTCGAGCCGGTTGCTCATCCGATGGTTTGAATCGGCGGTGCAGGGATGCGCCGCCGGGTTCGGGAGAGACATCGCCTCCGGGCGAGCACCCGGGGCTACAGGCTCTAGACGTGCTCCAGCTGGGGATGGGCCCGTTCGGCGCCCGCCGACAGCTTGTTGAGGGCGTTGAGGTAGGAACGCGCGGAGGCGATGACGATATCGGTATCGGCGCCCTGCCCGTTGACGATACGGCCGGCCTTTTCCAGGCGCACGGTCACTTCACCCTGCGCGTCGGTGCCGCTGGTGATGTTGTTCACCGAGTAAAGCTGCAACGTCGCCCCGCTCTGCACAATGGCCTCGATAGCCCGGAAGGTCGCATCCACCGGACCGCCGCCGGGCGCTTCACCGCTGGTCTCCTCACCTTCAACGTTGAGGGTGACCGTGGCGACCGGCATCTCGCCGGTCTCGGAGCAGACCCGCATGGAGACCAGCTTGTAGACCTCGTTCTCCAGTTCGGCGGTGGCCTCGGAAACCAGCGCCTGCAGGTCCTCGTCGTAGATCTCGTGCTTCTTGTCCGCCAGTTCCTTGAAACGCGCGAAGGCGGCGTTGAGTTCCTCTTCACTGGGGAACTCGAAACCCAGATCGGTGAGCCGCGTCTTGAAGGCATTGCGCCCCGAATGCTTGCCCAGCACGATGCGGTTGTCGGTCCAGCCGACGTCCTGGGCGCGCATGATCTCGTAGGTCTCGCGCGCCTTGAGCACGCCGTCCTGGTGAATGCCGGACTCGTGGGCAAAGGCGTTCGCGCCGACGATGGCCTTGTTGGGCTGCACCGGAAAGCCGGTGATGCCCGAGACCAGACGCGAGGCCGGCACGATCTGGGTGGTATCCAGCCGCGTGTCGCAGGGGAACACGTCCTGGCGGGTGCGCACCGCCATCACGATCTCTTCCAGCGAGGCGTTGCCGGCACGCTCGCCCAGGCCGTTGATGGTGCACTCCACCTGGCGCGCGCCGTTCATGACCGCGGAGAGGGAATTGGCCACGGCCAGGCCCAGGTCGTTGTGGCAGTGCACGGAAAACACCGCCTTGTCCGAGTTGGGAACCCGCTCGAGCAAAGTTCGAATCAGTTCGCCGAACTGGCCCGGGATGTTGTAGCCCACGGTATCCGGGATATTGATGGTGGTGGCGCCGGCGTCGATGACCGCCTCGATGATGCGGCACAGGAAATCGGTCTCGGAGCGGCCCGCGTCTTCCGGGGAAAACTCCACATTGTCCGTATACCTGCGCGCCCGGGTCACCGCCTTCACGGCCTGCTCCAGCACCTGGTCGGGCGACATGCGCAGCTTGCGCTCCATATGGATGGGCGAGGTGGCGATGAAGGTGTGGATACGCGCGGATTTGGCACCGGCCAGCGCCTCGCCGGCCCGGTCGATGTCCCGGTCCAGCGCCCGCGCCAGGCCACAGACGGTGCTGTCCTGCACGCTCTCCGCCGGGGCTCTGCTCTCCGTCACGCAGGGTCGTGTCGAAGATGATCAAATGTTCGCTGTTCATTACTCCTCCGCTTCGGCGCCTTGCGCCGTACGAGCGATTTTAACGCAATCCCCGCCCCGCGCGCGGGAAGCGTGCGATACGAGCACGGCCGGAAACGTCCCGCAGCGGTGGCGCCAGCCCCACCGTCAGGCGTAAGGTGAACCGAAATGACCAAACCGCTGTCCGGTCTGATAAGAAGTCGAAGCATTTTTTTGAGAACATAGCGACAGCCAACCATCCTGACAAACACATCTGTGCGGAGCAGAAACCAGTCACCCGGGATTTGATCATGACGCCAGCCTCACGCTCATCGCTACTCGCCGAACTCTCCGCCTACATGGAGGAAAACCGCAGCGCCGTCCATCAGGTGCTCCATCACTTCAAAGCGATCGGCCGCGCCTTTTTGCTGCGCAGCGACGTGGAGGATGCCTTTGCCGAACTCGCGGACGGCATGCCGGAGCTGGATTTGTGGAACAGCCCGCTGGCCACCGTGGTCAGCTGGTGTCAGGAGGCCGCGGTCAACCACGGCTGGATTCACTTCGCCCTGCGCCCGCGCATCGGCGAATGGTTTTACGTGCGGATTCATTTCGAGGCCATGACCCCGGAAGAGGTCGACTGCTCGATCTACCTGCTCTTCAAGGAATCCCTGATCAGCAACCCCGCCCCCTCCGACTGGGAGTTGGAGGTGGACCTCGGTCCCTTCTCGCGGGAGATATTCAAGCTCAAGGAGGCCGATTCCATCGGCCGCGGCGTGGAGTTCCTCAACCGGCGCCTGTCCAGCCGGCTGTTCGAGGAAGGCGGCATCGGCAACGACCGTCTGCTGGGCTTTTTGCGCCTGCATCGCTATCGCGACCAGACCCTGATGCTCAGCGACTCCATCAGCGACGTGCCCGCGCTGCGCGAGGCATTGCGCGCGGCAATCGTCAGGCTGCGCCATCTCGAATCGGACACCGTGCTGGAGGACGAGATGCAGCGGCTGCGCCAGCTCGGGTTCGAACCCGGCTGGGGGCGCACCGTCGGTCAGGCCCTGGAGACCATGCAGCTGCTGCTGGACATCCTGGAGGCGCCCTCCCCCAAAAACCTGGAGGACTTCCTGGCGCGCGTACCGATGATCTTCTCGGTCGCGATCCTTTCCATACATGGCTGGTTCGGGCAATCGAACGTGCTGGGCCGCCCGGACACCGGCGGCCAGGTGGTCTACATCCTGGATCAGGTCCGCGCCCTGGAGCGTGAAATGCGCGAACGCCTGGAGGCGCAGGGCCTGGAGATCGAGCCGCGCATCCTGGTACTGACCCGCCTGATACCCGAGGCCGAGGGCACGACCTGCGACCAGCGCCTGGAACCCATCGCCGGCACCCGCAGCGCGGCCATCCTGCGCGTGCCGTTTCGCAACGAGGCCGGCGATGTGCTGCCAAACTGGATCTCGCGTTTCGAGGTCTGGCCGTATCTGGAACGCTACGCTTCGGATGCGCAGCATGAAATGGTGAGCGAGCTGGGTGGGCGCCCCGATCTCATCATCGGCAATTACTCGGACGGTAACCTGGTCGGCTCGCTGATGGCACAAAAACTCGGCGTCACCCAGTGCAACATCGCCCACGCGCTGGAAAAGACCAAGTATCTGCTGTCCGACCTGTACTGGCGCGAAAGCGAATCGAACTATCACTTCTCCTGCCAGTTCACCGCCGACCTCATCGCCATGAACACGGCGGACTTCATCATCACCAGCACCTATCAGGAAATCGCGGGCACCGAGCATACCGTCGGCCAGTATGAAAGCTACATGACCTTCACCATGCCGGATCTTTACCGCGTGGTGCACGGCACCGATGTGTACGATCCCAAGTTCAACATCGTCTCACCCGGTGCCGATCCTGAGGTCTATTTCCCCTATACCGAGTCGGAGCATCGCCTGACCCATCTGGCCGACGACATCGCCGCGCTGCTCGACGGTCAGGATACCGGCGAGGACCGCCGCGGTGCCCTTGCGGAACCTGACAAGCCTCTGCTGTTCACCATGGCGCGCCTGGACTGGATCAAGAACATCACCGGCCTGGTGGAGTGGTACGGCGAGAACGAGGAACTGCGCAGCAGGGCGAACCTGCTGGTGATCTCCGGCCATATCGATCCGTCGCGTTCCCAGGATGACGAGGAGCGCACCGAGATCGAACGCATGCATGCGATCATGGATCATCACCAGCTCGATGGTCAGGTCCGCTGGCTGGGTATGCACCTGGACAAGGGATTCTCGGGTGAGCTGTACCGCACCATCGCCGACCGCAAGGGTGCCTTCGTGCAGCCGGCACGATTCGAGGCCTTCGGCCTGACGGTCATTGAAGCGATGTCGAGTGGATTACCCACCTTCGCCACCCGGTTCGGCGGACCACTGGAAATCATCCGTGACGGCGTATCCGGTTTTCACATCGACCCCAACCACGGTGACGAGGCGGCCGCCCGCATGGCCGAATTCTTCAAGCGCTGCCAGCACGAACCCGGTTATTGGGACCAGATTTCACGGCGATCCCTGGCCCGTATCGCCGATCGTTATACCTGGCGCAACTATGCCGAACGCCTGATGACCCTGGCGCGCGTATACGGTTTCTGGCACTACGTGACCGACCTGGAACGCGACGAGACCCGCCGCTACATGCAGATGTTCTACACGCTGCAGTTCCGTCCCCGCGCACTCGCATTGCAGGCGAGCGGAGAGTAAGCCCCCTCGGACGAGATCGACGCGCAGCCAGCTCAGAACCGATAGGGGAAGCGGAACGACACCTGCAGGTTGGGTGCATCGGGCGTGAGGCCGACACCCAGGGTAACGCCCATGGTGGTTCTCGCTCCCAACGAATGGGTCCCGCCAATGCTGAACAATGCCGGGTTCGCCTCACTGCCGGCGACGCCCTGCCATTCACCGCCGTCACTTTTTAATTTGGTCTTGCTGATGAATGTCTGCGAATAGGACATGCTTACACTGGTCGTTTCGTTGAGCGCGAAGGCCATACCCAGACCGAACTGGATCGAATCGCCCAACAATACCGAGCCCGGCTGGGTCGTACCCGGTGTGGAACTGATGTCCTTGAAGTGACGGGAAAAGTTGTAGGTATAGCCAAGGTTCGCAAACAGGATCGCCGGATCAACGGTCTTCACGGTCGAAAATCCCACCGAGGCGGCCCACACACCATTGCCGCTTGGCAGTTTGCTCGGATACTTGAGGTTGCCGTCCGCGGCCGTTTCCGTCTTGATGCCGTAGGGCGGATCGCCGGTCGGCGCCTTGACACGCAGATACGTCACCAGGTCGGGACGATTCAGCGTCTCCTGCAACACCCGGAAATTGAATCCGAGGCTCACGTCCCCCACGGCGGGTGACGGATCGACGCGGGTGGTCTTTTCCACCGCGTTGTTGCTCGAATCCGTGCTGAGGTAAGTAGCCTGGCGGTACAAAAACGGCATGTCCAGGTCGACCTGGAATCGAGGCGTGAATCCGTAACGGGTCAGCAGGCCGAAGGTCGTGGTATGCGAGCGGACCTTCTGCACCGTCAACGAACCAAGAAAAATGGAACCGAGGGCGTAAAAGCCGTTCAGGTTCAGGTTGTTGGCCGCCGAATAGGCGTAAGTGAAACTCGGCTCCACCGTCAGCTTGTTCTGGAACAGTGCATGCTGTTCCTCGTATACCGCCTGTGCGCTGCGGCTGGGTGCCGGCGTTTTACGCGCCTCGGTATCGCCACTTTCGGCCTGAGCGACCTTTTGCGTCCCGGCGGTATCACCCTCCGGAGTGCCTTTCCCACGCTCCTGCATCGCCTCGAGTATTTCTAAACGTTTGCGTGTTTGTTCGAGTTGCGTGCGGTATTGCCGGCCTTCCTGCTCAAGCAAATGGATCTGCGCCTTGAGCCTGGCTATTTCGGCACTTTGATCGCCGGGGAAATCAGCAAGAGAAGGCTGTGAAATCAGCAACGCCAGCGAGGCGCCGACAATCCAGCCAGCCGGACGGATAAATCCCAGATGCCCCTTGTCTCGACTACGTCTTATATTCATTATCTATTCCTTGTTATTCATTCCCCCCGTACGCGTTTCCCCCGGGGATGTGCCAGCCCGATGCGGGCTGGCACAAATTGTTTTCTGATCGTCGTTGTTTACGGACCGCGCGCGCCTGATCAGAAGCGCCCGCTGCCCGGCAGATTCCTCAGGCTCGCCAGGGCGTTATTGATGCCTTCACGGGCGATCATCTGGGCGGTCGCCGCCTGCACCCGCACATCGAGATTCATCTGGTTCATCACCTGGTTCAGGTTGCCGCTGAGCTGCAACTGCTGCTGCAACCCCAGGGCGTTGATGACGTTTTGACGTGCCACACCCTGCCCGGGAACCGTCACGGTGACACCGGCGCTGCCGCTGCTGACCTGGGTAGCGACATGACCGCCGCCGGTACCCGCCTGGGTGGTGCCCGACTTCCAGCCCGAACCGCTCGGACCGGTTTGACCGCCGTTATTGTCCGATACGTTCATCGACACGTTGTTGGCAGCCGCATTGGCGTCGCCGGTCACTTGAACCGACTGACTCACGCCCCTGACCTGGCCCAGCCCGCCGGACTGAATGTTGCCGGAACCGCCTGAACCGGATGGCGCACCGCCGTCATTCGCCTCGGCCTTGCTGAGCACGGTCATCGTTGGCCGGAAGGCGTTGAAGCCACGATGAATGCCCACATACAAACCACCCCGATACGAACCGCCGTGCCCCGTCGTGAACTGGGTGATCATCTCCACGCCGAAGTAGACGATTTGACCGCCGCTGACGAACTTGCCACGCATCTGCGCCAGAACCGGGTCGCTCACCTCCACCGGATGCAGAGCCGGGAAGCTGGCGGCCGGCGCGGGCAGCGTGACGCCGATCGCCGCCGTGGTGGCGACCGCCGTCGACAACAGGCAGGTGGAGATTCGCCTTGAATCCCCGCGTTTGAATTTGTTTTTCATTCCCGATGACCTCCCGCCACATAGGTTGATTGAAAATGGGCCTACACCGCAGCAAAGCTGTCTCAGAACAGGTCCGCATGCGTGAAGCCGTAGTGATAGAGCTCTGCGTTGGTAATCGGCGCCCCCAGGCCGAAGCGCTGCACCGTCGGAAGCGCGACGGCCGTGCGCAATTCTGTATCCCGGTTAAAGCCGGGACCGATCACCGCGAAGATGATGCCGTTCCATGCCTTCGCGAACTCCTTCTCTGTCATGACGCGGTTGCCCAGTGCCGGGTCCGCCAGAAAAAACTCGCCGTCTTCTGCCCGACGCAGCACGACAAAGTGCTTGTAGCCCTTCAGGTCCAGCAGCACGATGGTGGGGACCCGGACCTGGTACAGGTCCTGGATCTTGACCCGGTAACCGCGTCCCCGCATGCCCAGCGTCGCCACGTAATTTTTGATATCCAGGAGAGAAAAGCCACGTTCGCGCACCACCTTCGGGTCCGCCACCTTGAACAATCCCTCCAGGACCTGTTTCTCGTCCATCGGGCGGTCGTAGGCGTAATGCAGGATGCTGGCAAGTGCCGCGGCGCCGCAGCTGAAGTCCGTATGCTGGCGGATCATGCCGGCGTATCTCAGCTCGCGCATGCTCTTGACGTTCTTGTGCATGACCCCGTAACCGGGAATCACGCCGTCAAAAGGCACTTCCGCCGACACTGCGGTGTTGATGCCCATGGCCAGCACCAGCATCAGAATGAACAGCAATGCACCGGCGATTTGTCGAAACAGCAGCATCTCAACGTACTCCCGCACCGACATTCAGCGAGAACCCGTTGGCCGTCGCGTTGCCCGCGCCGGCAGCCTGGTTGACCTGCACAATGCCCCGCGTCCCGTTAAAGGCCTGCTCGCTGACCACGGCCTCGCGATGTCCGGTGTTCTTCTGCATCTTGTCCATCATGCTGGCGGGTACCGTAACGCTTTGTGCCAGGTCCACGTCGGACATCTGCTGGATGCCGCCGCCAACGCCGATCGCAATGCCGTTGGCCTGAGCATTTCCCATACCGCTTGCCTGGTTGATGGAAAAGACACCCGTACCGTGGGCGAACGCACCATCGGAAATCGTCGCCCGCGATGAATCCGGCAGACTGCCATTGCCCATCAGCAGGGATTGGGAGGATTGCGCCCTGGCCAGTCCCCGGCCGTGCATGCCGCCCAAGGCGATGGCCGCCGAATTGCTCTGCAGGTTCTCCTGGCCGGCGGCCATGTTGACCCCTGCAAAACCGGTGAAATCGGATACCGCATTTCCCCCGATAAAGCTGTTGGTGCTCCACCCCGATATATCCGGTATGTTCGGGAGCTGATTCGGCGCACCGTCGGCGAGAGAAACACCAGGCATCACCGCCAACAAGGCCAGCAATACCCAGGCTTCCCGCCTGGACCATATGCGATTGCAGATTCGATGAAGTGCCATCCTGATCACCTCGACGTAAACGTCACTGTGTTGGTTTGCCGGTTGTTAATGCCGTCGTCCTGGACGGAAACCCGGGCGGGTTTGTTACCATGCCCGCCATTGACCTCGTCCCACAGGATGACGGCCTGTTGGAATTCCGGTTTGGCCTCGGCTGTGTAGCCGCGGCCGTTGACGCCGTGCAGCACGCTGTCGCTTACGGCGTTACAGGGAAGACCGGCGAGATCCCGGGACACCGCCTGACACAGCGGCCCACCGTTCGCGGTGGACACCAGCAAGGAACCCGCCAGCACGCATGCTGTGGCGATGGCTTTGTGTAACCGGCGCTTGTTGGTCGTGTCGCGCATTGCCGACTCTCCTCCTGTTCTGCAAATAATCAGAGCAATATGCAGGCCATGTTGTTATCTAACTGTTTTTATTAATTTTTAATGGGGCTGGATCACCCGGCCGGGACAGACGTGTAAGGGCTTGGCAACACCTGGAAACGCCGCGAACGCCAAACGCCTTGGCGGGGTTGGAAAAGCGGGGATGCCCGAAACCTGTAAAGCTGCGGATACAGTTGTTACACCCGGCAAGCCACTGAAAATCCACGCTTCAGCACTGCCACGCCGCCCCCGAAACGACGTTTTCCCGGTCTGAAAAAAAGAAGGAACCCGGCCCTTGCAGGCCGGGTTCAAAGGGACTCGAAGAATCAGTCGACTCTCGAGTTCCAGGGGCTCGGTACAGCAGCTTTTTTTACTGCTCGCCACCAGTGCCGCCACCGCCAGGGATGGACATGCCGGCCTGGGTCGCGGAAATCGCCAGGCTGTTGTTCTGCATGTTGCCGGTGCCGGCGGAGACGTTCACCCCGATGTTGCCGCTCGCGCCGCGCAAGGCGTTACCGCTCAGGTTGGCGTTGTTCTCGGACGGAGTGACCACATACCGCGTCGTGACGACTTCACCGGAGAAGGAACCCCACAGCGCCTGGCCGCCAACCTCTTTACCCGAGTAGCTGCCGGACTCGCCGCCGGAATAACCGCCGTGCTCCTTGCTCCAGGTACGACCCGACTCTGTGCCGGAATAGGTGCCCGAGTTGTCGAAGGTGAAGGCGCCGCCATTCCCATTCGGGTCCTGGGCACCCTGGGCCTGGTTGTCCACGTCAACGTGGCCGATCGCACCGGTGTCGGTGGGATGGGTGACACTTCCATTCGAGCCTGCATTCCAGATGTCCAGATAGACATTGCCCCGCTGGTCGGAGGTACCGCTGGTATCGCCTGAGGCATTACCGCTGTAGCCACCATAGGAGCCGCCGTAATAGTGGCCACCGGTCTGACCTTGATACGAACCACTGGTGTGACCGCCGTAGAACCCGGTCATACCGCCGTTCAGCGTAACCTGGGTGGTGTCGTTCAGCTGGTCGATACGACCCTGGTTCGTGGTCTCGTTACCACCGCTGCGCTGAATGGTGGTCACGTTGGCGTTGGCGACACGCGCGGTGGCGACCGCACCGGAGAAGTTGTTCTTCTGCAGGTTGCTGTCGCCGGCGGTGATGTTCACGCCGATGTTGCCGGCGGCGCCGGACAGCGCCGAACCGCTCATGTTGGCGTTGTTCACGTTGCCGTCGTTGAGCGTGGCGTTATTCGCGCCTTTCTGGTAGGCCACCGCGGTGGCGTCGCTGGAACCGAACACGAAGCTGGCATCCGCGGAGGACAGCGCGGCTGCGTTGTCCTGCATGTTGTTGTCACCGGCCGCCGAGTTCACGCCGATGTTGCCGCCGGCGCCGTTCAGCGCGGAATCACCCACGTTCGCGTTGTTGACGTTGTGCGTATTGGTGACCGCATTGTTGGTGTTGATCTGCTTGTCGTCGATCAGCGAGGTGGAAGACGAGTCGATGTTGGCGATACCACCCACCAACAGACCACCCACGATGCTGATATGGCGCGAGGACTCGTCCTTCTTGCTGGTCTCGACGGAGACCTTGTTCTTGACCTCGACGCTGGTGCTTTCGTGATACCCGCCGCGGTGATGTTGGCCGTAGCCGTTACCACCCTCATTCTGGCCGCTGGCCAGCACCGCAGGGGCCGCCAACACGGCCGCTACTGCAACAGCCAGAGGTGCGATTTTGAAGTTCATGAGTTATTCTCCTCTTGATTGATGACCCCTTCGGGGGTCGTTGAGCGGGCTGTTGCGCAGCCCGCTTTTATTTCGGTCCAAGCCTCGGGGTCTTCATCCGCACCCCCTGTCACGAATTCTTGTTTTGGCTTGTCCCGTTTCAAGAAGAGCAAGCCCCGTGCCAATCGAATAACCCGCTGATTCAAATAAAGATTTCTTCTTTAGCGAATATTCAACAGGCCCCCTGCCTGTTTCGAAATCGAAACACCCCACCGGGCTCAAACCGGCGACAAGCATGGACACGCAAGCAACTTCAGGGGCTTACCCATACTCTGTAAACAACGCGATACAGGTGTTACGAATCGGAGTAGCAGGAACGGAAAATAAAAAGGGCCGGCAAAAGCCGGCCCGGGAAGTGGACGCAAACGAACGACGCGCGATCGGTCAGGTCTGAATATCGTGCTTGTACATCAGGCGGTAAAGCGTCACACGTGAGACACCCAGGCTGCGTGCCGCAAGAGAGATGTTCTGGCCGGTTTTTTCCAGGGCATAACGTATCGCATCCTTTTCGGCCAGAGCACGGGCCTCCTCCAGCGTCATCAGACGTTTTTCGACCTCGTTACGGCCCAGGCCGAGATCCCCCGCGGAGAGGAGTTTGCCTTCACACATGACGATGGCACGGCGAATGCGGTTGATCAGCTCGCGGACATTGCCCGGCCAGTCGTGCAGGCGCATCGCCTTCAGCGCGGCCTCGCTGAAACCTTTCAAACGCCCGTTGCGTTCGTTCGCAAACTGATCGAAAAAGTATCTGCCCAGCAATTCGATGTCACCGTCGCGTTCCCGCAGGGAAGGCATGCGCATGTTCAGCACGTTGAGACGGTAGTACAAATCCTCGCGAAAGCGCTTGTTCTCGACCGCCTGTTCGAGATCGACATGGGTGGCCGCAATGACTCTGGCATCGACGTGGATCTTTTCACGCGAGCCGACACGCTCGATGGTGCCTTCCTGCAAAAAGCGCAGTAGATTGACCTGCAGATCCAGGGGCAGGTCCCCGACCTCGTCCAGAAACAGGGTGCCGCCGGCAGCCGCCTCGATAAAGCCGATCTTGCGTTCGTGCGCCCCCGTAAAGGACCCCTTTTCGTGCCCGAACAGTTCGGACTGGATCAGGGACGCGGGTAACGCGCCGCAATTGACGGCAACGAACGGCGCGGTCGCGCGACTCGAACGCTCGTGAACCGCCCTGGCCGCCAGCTCCTTGCCCGTGCCGCTCTCCCCGGTAATCATGACCGGCGCGTCCACACCGGCCACTTTGCGGATATTGCTGAACACCGCCCGCATCACCTGACTGGAGCCGACCATTTGCGGCTCGTCGACAATACCGGCCGGGTCGGCCTCGGGCTGCACGGACAACATCTCCGCCATACCGTAGGCGTGACCCAGCGAGAACAGCAGGCGGGTCAGGTCCGGCGGCAGAGTGTGGTAATCGTAGAAGTGCTCCGCAATCAGGTTGCGGTAGCTGGTGGATTCGAGGCTGTGCTCGTCCAGCAGGGCGACCCATTCGACACCGGCCGGCATGGGTACGTTGACCGGGAGCAGGTATTCCGGATCGTCGACCCCGTTGCTCAACCCTTCGGCCAACGGCGCCAAGCCGACCTTGATGTGGTCGTCCTTGAGTAGATTGACTGCCTCAACGGCAGATTCTGCAATATGGACGTCCCAACCTGCCTGGGACAATACCGGAAGCAACTGCTGTGCTTCGTGATGCGGGCGATAGTACAACAGACCGCGGTTATCCCCCATAAGTCCTCCTTGCTGCTCCTGCTGTCCGGGTTTCTCGGTGTGCCCCGTTGGAACCCGATTGGCCGCTCCATTCCTTCCGGCTCTTTATTATTTCGACTTTACGCCCTCTACCCTGGCGCCGGTTTGATATTGAACCTTCCCGGGCTTCCAGCCCAGCCTGCCCCACGGACTTTACAGCCGGTGAGAAGTGAAAGTATAGATGCTGAATGAATAAGTGATGACTATCTGCGGCAAAAACGCTACCAAGAGCGTCGAATTTCCGACAGATCAGACGCCTGACTACTGGCTCTCGCTACGGCGGACACGCCGGCGACGCCAGCGCAGGAGGGCCAGGATCGGGCCCGACAAGGCATAACCGGTGGCGGCGGCGAACAGCACCTTGGCCGGTGCGAGCGCGGCGACCATCAGCACCGGCACGATCAACAGGATAATGGCAAAGGGAACGCGATTGCGGAAGTCCAGGTCCTTGAAGCTGTAATAGCGGAAGTTGCTGACCATCAGGGCGCCGACGACGATGGTCACGAACAGCGCGGGGAAGCGCACGGACTCGCCCTGTATATCCAGACCGTGAAGGGTCCACACCATGCTCATCAGAATGGCTGCCGCCGTCGGGCTGGGCAGGCCGTGGAAGTAGCGCTTGTCGACCTTGCCGACCTGGGTATTGAAGCGCGCCAGGCGCATGGCCGCCATGGCAGCGTAGAAGAATGCGGCCAGCCAGCCGATCTTACCGGGGATGGCGCCGAACAGCTTCATGTGCACCAGGGCCCACTCGTACATGACCAGCGCCGGCGCCAGGCCGAAAGACACCATGTCCGACAGGCTGTCGTACTCGGCACCGAAGGCGCTTTGGGTATTGGTCATGCGCGCCACCCTGCCGTCGATGCCGTCCAGCACCATGGCGATGAACACCGCGATCGCCGCCGCCTCGAACCGCCCCGACATGGCCGCCACGATGGCATAAAAACCGCCGAACAGCGCGCCGGTGGTGAAGAGATTCGGCAACAGATAGATCGAACGCCGGGCGCGTTGTTCCTGATCGTCCTTGTCGAGCGTGGGCTGTTCGTTGGGTGCGTTCATAATCTCCAATAATATCAGCATGCTGCCGCAGACGACACTCATGGAAACAACGTATACGCCTTACTCGTGCCTCAGCAGGGCCAGCACACTCCGCCCCCAGCGCACCCGGTCGGCGGCCTGTACCTGAGGTTGGGAATTGGCGGGCAGATAGATGGTCACCGGCCGGAGGAAACCGGCGAACCCGCAGCGATGCCCCTGCCCGATGCGGTGCCCGGTCTGCAGGCTGCAATGCACGACCGATGTCCAACCGCCGACCCCGATCGCAACCACCACGTCGTCGCCCTCGTCGGTCTGCACCCGGACTGCAAAACGCCCCGGCTGCTCGGGGTTCGCACCGGGGTACCAGACATCCATCACCCGCCCCTCGGTGGGACTATGAATATTGAATTCACCCAGCAAGCGCTGTTCGAGCTCGATCACCAGGCTGTCGCGCTTCAGGAAGGGATCGGTCTGGCGATGTACGGCAGTGACATGGCCGTCAACGGGACTGACGATTCCCAGCGGCGAGGCCTGTACGTGCCGCGGTACGATCCTGAACATGATCAGCACCAAAACCGTCAGCCCCCAGAACGGGGCGGCAACCGCCGCACCGAAAAAATAATGAACGACGGCGGCCAATGCCGCCGCCGTCAGTAGCAGCAAACGTCCTTCAGGAGCAATCGGCAGCATCAATGACTGACTCGGGCAATCAACAATGCGTTAAAGCATATGTGTTGCCGACCGACCTGAAAAGACCGTGCCTCGATTAACTCCTTTGTGCCTTGAGATAGTGCTTGGCAATCTTGTCCATCGACTCCTGCAGGGAGTTGGTCGATGTATCGACGACGATGGGCAGGTCCTCCTTGTTCACATCCAGGAAGAAACCGCGAACAAGGCGCCACAGATGATTTACCTCATTAAGGCCATCGGCAACGGTGCCCGGATTGGCCTTTTCCTGCTCCAGCAGGGCCTTGGTCTTTTCGAACGCGACTATCTCACTCTGGATCTGCTTCTTTGAGTTGTAATCGGTAATTCCATCCTTTTGGGCAAGATAAAACTTACCAATACGGGCAATACGCACCGATTGCGAGTTGGCCATACCGTACAACTGGAGAAAATGGGAATGGTCGTTCGCCATCATCTTCTTGAGGACCTCATCATAAATCTCAAGCAGCACGTCGCTGTTGTCCATCACCAGAGAAGCGCTTTCCGCACCATACGGCGTTTCCAGCGAAGCCTTGTACTCCTTGAACTGTATATCGGCGTAGTCGAGCAGATCGCGGCTATCGTTATCCTTGATGGCCTGTCGCAAGACAGCCTGGTTGTGCTCCATCCGCGCCAGGCGGGTTTCGAGCGACTTGCGGGCTCGCGCTTCGAAAATATGCTGGCCGATGTACATATAGTCCTTGGCCGTCTGCTGCGTCAGTTCACGTTGTTCGCCGGCCATGGCCAGCACATCATCGGATACCGATGCCGCATGCGCGTTGTTGGCGACAAACGCCAATGCAAAGGTCAGCAGGAATTTATTGAATCCGGTTATTTTGTTCAGCATGGCTTCACCTCATGAAATCCCATTTGCCCGGCGATACCCAGGACCGCAAGTTCTTTATCGAGGACTGCATTGACCTCTTTTACGATGGTGTCCGCCTTTTTATTCATCAGCGCCGGCACGAAACGTTTGGTGTCGCGTACCGCCATGAACTCGAAAAGCTTGAACTGCGTCTGAATGTGCTGCAGACGCTGTTTGGACGTCGAACTCAATTGGCTGGACGAACGCAATTTGGAAATCACCCCGGATGATTTCGTCAGCAGCGCCTTTGCTTCGCTGCTGTAGTTCGCATCCGCAACGCCCCATGCCTTCATCATGTAAATCGCCGCCAGGCGCTGGGTGTCCACGTCGTACCTGCTGAGCAGCAGGGCATCCTCACTACCGGACACATCGGACCTGGCCTGGATATCCTGCGCCACCTTTTCGCAATGGCTTGCGAACGTCCGGACTTCCGCATCCAGGTTCGTCATCTGATTTTTCTGCGGCGCTGCCTTCAGGATCGCCAGGATCGGATTCCAGTTTTGCTGAAGTCCGATGACCTCCTGATGAAGCGCCGGCGACAACTTGGCCTTTTCCACGTCCGAAAACTCCTTTTTGAAGAGTTTTTCGGAACGGGCCAGCCTGTCGGCAGAGGCCTTTTGGGAAACGCCCATGCCTTCGATCGCATAGTCACGCTCCATCTGACTGGTGACGACGCACAGGTCGTCGATGTCCACCAGGGCACGCGCATATGGATGGGAACCGGCCTCGGCGGCGGCAGACCATACCAGCAGCCCCAGCACCAATAAGACACGCTTTTTTATGAATAAATTGAATAGATACATTGATCGTCATCCCCATAGCTGTACGAATAAAAGCGGGATACAGAACAAGTGCCTCCCCGCGCCTACAGGGTGCCAAACAGTGTTTAATAATTTAATCGAATACTGATGAACGTGCCGATTTCGCCGGTGAACGGCGATACGAAATTCACCGGGAAGAAACGGGGCCCGGAAACGCAAATGCCCGGCTTAAAGCCGGGCATTTGCGTCAAACGGTGATCGCCGCCGGTATCGAGGGCTGTGATCCCCGATACCGGCAGGACAAGGGCAGGATCAGTTCTTGGTCTTGTCGACGATCTTGTTGGCCTTGATCCAGGGCATCATGTCGCGCAGGCGTTCACCCACCTGCTCGATCTGATGCTCGCGGCCCAGACGGCGCATGGCCTTGAGCTTGGCCGCACCGGCCTGGTTTTCGAGAATGAATTCGCGCGCGAATTCACCGCCCTGGATTTCCTTCAGGATGCGCGCCATCTCGGCCTTGGTCTGTTCGGTGATCACGCGCGGGCCGCGGGTGAAATCGCCGTACTCGGCCGTGTTGGAGATGGAATAGCGCATATTGGCGATGCCGCCTTCATACATCAGATCGACGATGAGCTTGAGCTCGTGCAGGCACTCGAAATAGGCCATCTCGGGCGCGTAACCCGCTTCGACCAGGGTCTCGAAACCGGCCTGCACCAGCGCGGTGGCACCGCCGCAGAGCACGGCCTGCTCGCCGAACAAGTCGGTCTCGGTCTCTTCACGGAAGGTGGTCTCGATAATGCCGGCGCGGCCGCCGCCGTTGGCGGAGGCATAGGACAACGCCAGGTCGCGCGCCTGCCCGGAGGCGTCCTGATACACGGCGATCAGCGACGGCACGCCGCCGCCCTGGGTGTAGGTCGAACGCACCAGATGGCCGGGGCCCTTGGGCGCGATCATGATCACGTCCAGGTCCGCGCGCGGCACGATCTGCTCGAAATGGATGTTGAAACCGTGCGCGAAGGCCAGAGCCGCACCCTGCTTGATGTTCGGTTCGATCTCGGTGCGATACAGATGGGCCTGATGCTCGTCGGGCGCGAGAATCATGATCACGTCGGCGCCCTGCACCGCCTCGGCGATCGGCTTGACGCTGAGGCCGGCGTTTTCGGCCTTGGCGGCGGAAGCGGAACCGGGACGCAGACCGACGGTCACTTCGACCCCCGAATCCTTCAGGTTGTTGGCGTGGGCGTGGCCCTGCGAACCGTAACCGATGATGGTGACCTTCTTGTTCTGGATGATCGAAAGGTCGGCGTCTTTGTCGTAAAAGATATTCATTGTTTACCCCAATGGATCTCGAATAACGAAATACAGAAACAACCCGTGGCGATTGTCCGCCGGACCCGTGCTCAGACTTTGAGCACGACGTCCCCGCGTGCAATACCCATGGAACCGGACCGCACCACTTCCTGGATGCGGTTGTTACTCAATGCTTCGATGAAGGCGTCCAGCTTGTCGCTGGTGCCGGTCATCTCGATGGTGTACGTCTTGCGCGTAACGTCGATGATGCGGCCGCGGAAGATGTCAGCCATGCGCTTGACCTGCTCGCAGGCCATGCTGTCTTCGACCTCGACCTTGATCAGCATCATCTCGCGCTCGATATGACGATGCTCGGTAAGGTCGAGCAGCTTGACCACATCGACCAGCTTGTTCAGCTGCTTGATGATCTGCTCGACGATCTCTTCGCTGCCGTTGGTCACCAGTGTCATGCGCGACAGCGTGGGATCGTCGGTGGGCGCCACGCTGAGCGATTCGATGTTGTAGCCGCGTGCGGAAAACAGCCCCGATACCCGCGACAGCGCGCCGGCCTCGTTCTCCATCAGGATGGAAATGATATGACGCATGTCGTGTTCCTAGACCAGGATCATTTCGTTCTGGCCCGCACCCGCGGGCACCATCGGATAGACGTTCTCGGTTTCATCGGTGATGAAGTCCATGAACACCAGGCGGTCCTTCATGGCGAGCGCCTCCTTGAGCGCTCCCTCGACGTCCGCGGGCTTTTCGATGCGCATGCCGACGTGGCCGTAGGCCTCCGCCAGCTTCACGAAATCGGGCAGCGCATCCATGTAGGACATGGCGTAGCGGCCCTGATAAAAGAACTCCTGCCACTGCCGCACCATGCCCAGGTATCGGTTGTTCAGGTTCACGATCTTGATCGGCAGCTGATACTGCAGGCAGGTCGAGAGCTCCTGGATGCACATCTGGATGCTCGCCTCGCCGGTCACGCAGGCGACCGTCGCATCCGGGTTGGCCATCTGCGCCCCCATGGCGAACGGCAGGCCCACGCCCATGGTGCCGAGGCCGCCGGAGTTGATCCAGCGGTTGGGCTTGTCGAATTTATAAAACTGCGCCGCCCACATCTGGTGCTGACCGACGTCGGAGGTGACGATGGCGTCGCCCTTGGTCAGTTTGTACAGCGTCTCGACCACATACTGCGGCTTGATCAGGTCGCTGTCGCGGTCGAACTTCAGGCAGTCCATCGCGCGCCATTCGTCGATCTGCGCCCACCAGGCCTTGAGTGCCTTGGTGTCGGGCTTCTCCTTGCGCGCCTTGATCTGGGCGCTCATGTCCTTGAGCACGGCCCCGACGTCGCCCACGATGGGCACCGTGACCTTCACGGTCTTGGAGATGGAGGCCGGATCGATGTCGATGTGCACGATCTTGGCGTCGGGACAGAACTTCTCGATATTGCCGACCACCCGGTCGTCGAACCGCGCACCGACCGCGATGACCACGTCGGCGTGGTGCATGGCCATGTTGGCCTCGTAGGTGCCGTGCATGCCGAGCATGCCCAGGAACTGCTTGTCCGAACCAGGATAGCCGCCCAGCCCCATCAGGGTATTGGTCACGGGGTAGCCGAGCGTACGGGCGAAACCGGTCAGCTCGCGCGCGGCACCGGACAGCAGCACGCCGCCGCCGGTGTAAAGCACCGGCTTTTTGGCGCCCAGGATCAGATCCAGCGCCTTGTTGATCTGCCCGCTGTGCCCCTTCACCGTCGGCTTGTAGGAACGCATGCGGATCGACTTGGGATATTTGTAGTCGGCCTTCTGCGCGGTGACGTCCTTGGGGATGTCGACCACCACGGGACCGGGGCGGCCGGTGCCGGCGAGATAAAAGGCCTTCTTGATGGTCTCGGCGAGGTCCTTGACGTCCTTCACCAGGAAGTTGTGCTTCACGATCGGACGGGTGATGCCCACCGAATCGGTTTCCTGGAAGGCGTCGCTGCCGATGGCGGACGTGGGCACCTGGCCGGTGAACACCACCAGCGGCACGGAGTCCATGTAGGCGTCGGCGATGCCGGTAATGGCGTTGGTGGCGCCGGGGCCGGAGGTCACCAGGGCAACGCCGGTCCTGCCGGAGGACTTGGCGTAGCCCTCGGCCGCGTGCACGGCGCCCTGCTCGTGGCGTACCAGTACGTGGGTGACCTTATCCTGCTTGTACAGCTCATCGTAGATGAACAGCACCGCGCCGCCGGGATAACCGAAGACGATATCCACGCCCTCGTCATGCAGCGCGCGCACGAAGATTTCTGCACCTGTCAGTTGCACGTTCCGATACTCCGCCCAGAGTGGCCCCGCGGACAGGGCCGTTACTTTTAAAATATTGAAACAGCCTGTCGGAAGAATCTGTTTTCCCAACAGGCCGCAGGCAATAACCTTATGAAAAACCGCCGTTTAGGACGGCGCGCCCGGATGCGGGCGAAAAACTTGCATCTTAATACGAACGTCCGAGGATTTCACGGAAAAACCGTGACTTTTACCGGGCTCAGTCGCACCGCCCCGTGGCGCAGATCGTTTCCAGGTGCTCGCGGGCGCGGGCGACCAGGTCCTTGGGCAGGCCGTTCTTTTCCGCAATGGTCAGCCCCAGCGAAACGCCCGGGGCGCCGATCAGCAGCCGGTAGGTGGGCGACAGGCGTTCGTGGTCGAACTGCATGGAGGCATTGCGGATGCCGGGGCGTTCCGCGGCGTACTCCTTGAGCGGCGAGAGGTGGGTGTTGACGATGCCCTGCACGCGGCGGTGGGTCAGCTCGTCCAGCACGGCCATCGCCAGGGCCGCCCCCTCCTCCGGATCGGTGCCGGTACCGAGTTCGTCCAGCAACACCAGGGTATCCTCGCCCGCCTCGTCCAGGATGCGCTTGAGCACCTCGACGTGACCGGCGAAGGTCGAGAGATGATGAAAGAGGCTTTGCGCGTCGCCCACGTCGACGATGACCTTGCGGTAGTTACCGATCACGCAGTCCTGCTCGGCCGGAATGTGCAGCCCGCAATGCGCCATCACGGTCAGCAGCCCCAGGGTCTTGAGCGCCACCGTCTTGCCGCCGGTGTTAGGGCCGGTGATGACCAGAATGCTGTCCTTGCCGTCCAGCTCGATCGACAAGGGCACCGGCTGCGGGCCGGAACCGTCGGCGAACTGCATCAGCAGCAGGGGATGGTAGGCGTCGCGCAGTTCCACGCGCGCCTCGTCGACCAGCTTCGGCGCATGGGCGTTCAGGGCCCGGCTCATCTCGCCGCAGGCCAGGGCGAGATCGATCCAGGTGATGGCGCTGAGCAGTTTCTGCAGGGCGTCCACGTGTTCGCGGATGGTCGAGGTGATGGCGCGCAGCACCTTCTGCTGTTCGGCGCTGATCTTGCCGACCACGGTTTCGAGCTGGTTGTTGGCCGGCACCGATTCCATGGGTTCGACCACCACGTCACGCCCGCCCATGGCGGTGCCGCGCCGCACGCCCTTGACCTTGTCCGCATTGCCCGAGTTGACCATGATCACGCCGCGCTCGTTGTGCCAGCTGACCTTGTTCGGGTCCTCGAACAGGTCCTTGATATCGGCGCTGGCCATGCGCTTGCGCACCACCGTTTCGACCTGCTCGCGCAGGGTGCCGCGCTGCGCGAACAGCTCGCTGAGCTCGGGGCTGGCGTCGTCGCGCAGGGTGCCCGCGCCCATCAGCGTGTTATCCAGCAGTTCCGTCAGCGCGGCGGGCGGCCTGAGCTCGTCGAGGTTGCCCGGATAGATCGCCCCGGCGTCCGTGCCCGCCAACTGCTCGGCGAGCTGGGCGCCGGCGCGCATCACCACCTGCAGGTTGTACATGGCCTGCGAATTGAGCGTCGCACCCGGGGATGAGGCCTGGCGCAGCGCGGCGCGGATATCGGGCAACTGACCGATGACCGGCTGGCGGCCGGCATCGAGCAGGCTGCGGGCCGTGCTCACGGCCTGCTGCATGCTCAGCGCGACATCGATGGAAGGCGCCGGTTCGAGGCCGCGTGCGGCATCCGCACCGTAGGGTGTGCTGGTGAGACGCTCGAGGACGCGACGAACGGCTTCGAATTCCAGTGGCTTGAGGTCGGCTTGCATAATCAATCGACTCGGTGGCGGGGGCGCCGGCTGCGGACGTCCCGGTGGACACAGGTTCGGTCGGTCAGGCCTTTTGATACATGGCGAGATAAGCCTTTCTTTCCATGACCGGCAGTTTGGCGACGGCCAGCAGGTCATCCAGGTGTTCGGGACGGCTCATGCCCACCAGCGACGTGCCCAGCCCCGGCGTGGAACGGTTGAACTGCATGGCGCACTGCGCGGGATTGGCCAGCGTGGGCATGGCCTGGCGCACCACGTCCAGGCACTGGCCGGCAAGATGCCCCTTGAACAGGGTATGGCTGGCCATCATGTACACCTCGAGCTGGTGCGCGGCCTGGATCGGCGAGGCCACGTTGCCCTGCCCGGTC
Source organism: Gammaproteobacteria bacterium (assembly GCA_037388465.1). Taxonomy (NCBI): domain Bacteria; kingdom Pseudomonadati; phylum Pseudomonadota; class Gammaproteobacteria; species Gammaproteobacteria bacterium. The sequence goes on along the minus strand of JARRKE010000028.1, from coordinate 332 downwards.
GCCGTGTTGAAGCGGGTGAACCCCTCCAGCATGACCTGGTTGAACGGCATCATCGCGATCTTGAAGTGATGCCGGGCATTGGGGCTGCCGGTCGCCTCACGGGCCGCGTTCTCGGCCAGCCCCAGCATGGAAGTGATGGACTGGAACATCTTGTCGTCCGTCTCCACGCGGAAACCCTCGAAGGTGCTGATGCCGTAATAGCGCAGGCGCTTATCCTTCACCGCGCGCTCCAGCACCTCGAACACCTTGCCCAGCTTGCGGTTGAGCTGCTCCTTGCCGATTACCGGGATGTGCACCTCGGGCTGATCGACCAGGAAGGCGTCCAGCGTTTC